>JASHXK010000607.1 GCA_030043575.1 Terriglobales bacterium | reverse complement strand
CCGTTACCACGGGCCTTGTTTGCGGCCAAACCACCAAATTACTCCCATGGTCGCGGTATTCTGGTCCGCGCTGAGTACGCCTTGCTGGTTGGTGAAAAAGATGGGCCGGTTGGACATATCGCGCCGGAACTCCCAGCGCATGTCAAGTCCATTCGCGAGCGTGAAGTCATAAGTCGCGGTGACTTCCTTCAGCGCTTCGATGTAGCTGGTTATCCCGGTAAAGAGTCCACCGTGATCGTTAAGGTATTCTGTGCGCCCTGCGAGATAAGTACGGGGCGTCAGCTGATACTTCGCATAGGCCGCTCCACCCCATACGTCAGCCGGGGCGTCGGACTCTCCAGGACCGTTGTTAGCCCATAAGCGCTGGATCACATAATCGCCTTCCAGCGCGAGCATGAGCTTGGGCGTAGTCTGCCATGTGGCATAGCTATCAAAGATGTGCGTCTTGCCGTCTGGCGCTGGACTGACCTTCTCAAAGCATAGTCCCGGCTGCACCGGAGGTGGACCACAGGTTGGCACTTCTAGAGCGTCCGGATGCTCCTGACCAAAGTAATAGTTAATCGTCCAACTAATGTTCTTGTTCGGCGTAATGGCTAAGCCGAATAGTTCGTCCTTAAAACCATTGGTGGGTTCGGTCTGATTTGTGCCGTTCACAACCCAGTAGTTCAGAGCTATTTTCTTGTTGAATGGGTAGTTTACCCGCGCGCCCATGTGGTAGAAGGGCAGAAAGTCGAACCAAAAGGAGCGGGAATAGTTAATCTGATATTGCGTGTAGTTGCCTTCGATTCCCAGGGAGCTGGCCCACTTGCCGAAGTCTATATTGAGACCATTGCCCGCCGGAATGATGTACGTTCCATAGGCCTGAAAGATATTGCGATAGATGTCAGGCCGCGGCTCATTCAAGGGATTTCCCTGTAGCGTTGCAGTAGCCTGGCCAAATTGCAGGTCGATACGCGCTCCATAGCGTCGCCCCGCGTCCACATCGGGCGCACGTTCTACGATCAGGTCGGCCTGATTCAGGCTGAAGGCATTGCTGAGCACGTCGTAGGCCCTGAGCGCATTCACTCGTCCGATCGGATCGTTAAAGTTGTACTCGTAGTACGTGTCGATCATTGCGTTAATCGTCGTGCCCTTCAGGAAGTCGAGCGTGGAGCGGTCCCCGGCAGTAAGCCCAGCCGGCGAGCCGGCGACACTTGAGGCCTGCACGTCGACTGTGTCGTGCGGCCCACCGTCGCTCTCCGTGCTCCCCTGTTTCGGCGCCATCGCTGCCCTCATCTCCTGTACCTGCTCACGCAACTCCTGAACTTCAGACTCCAGCTGATTCACATGCTGCCGGAGCTGCTGATTCGTCTCCCCCGCTTCTGACTCCGGCGCCGCGGACATATCCCCTGTATTCCGCTGTTGAGCTTGTACTGTTACGACCCACGCCAGAGCCAAAAGCAAAGGCAACAACACCGCCCGAAGCTGAGAAGCAGACCACGCACCTGAAGTCATGGGAATACCTCCTCGCCCGCACCCGTGCTGTCTTCGCTAGCCGGATGCCGCAGAGCCTTCGTTCGGCCCTTCTCGAGTAAGTATTCACCTATTAGCCTCTTCTGTCTCGCACGCTAAAACATCACCATGATCGCCATGTCCAGAGTGTTCTGGTTCTTCACCAGATCTGGTGACCAGCCGGGAACCGGAACAGCCGGATCGCCAGTGTTGCCTCCCGGAGGCGTAATCCCTCCGTATCCCGAGAAGTACGGCACATTCGCGTGGCGATGATCGTACTCGAAGCGGAAGGTAATGTACTGCGACGGCATATAGTCAAATGTTGCCGAGCTATCCCAGGCTTTGAAGGGATCGCCAGGACTCTCCGGAAAGTAAGGAGAGCCAGTGATTGCAGTCGCGCCGTTGATCGGGGGCAAGAGCACCAGGTAGCGTCCCGGATTGTTGATCTGGCCGCCGCCCAGAGTCACCGCATAAAGGTCCCTGTGGAACCAGAAGCGGTTGTAAATCATGTACCCGAGGAAGCTCTGCTTAGGCCCGTTGCTGGAATCGGTGTCGCAACTGACACCGCCTCCATGCTCGCAACCCATATCGCCCGTGAAGGTAAAAGCCATCTTGTCGAGTCTGCGATCCGGGTGGTCGTAATACTTGACCTGAATGCTGTCATCGGTGTGATAGCGGACACGGTTGGAGTAGCTGGTGGGGCTTCCACACCAAATTCCGCACGTGTCCTCACCCAGGCCGTACTGGTTACCGACGAAGGAGAACCAGCCGGTCGGGCGCCATAGAATCTGCATGCCAAGTCCAGGCCGGTGGTTGAAGCGGCCATACGACTGCCATCCGTTAATTAACCAGGGCTCAATCTTCAGGTGCTGATTGGGAAAGATCTGCACCCGCATGCCGTTGAAGAACCATGGAGTATTGGACGAGACATAGGACGGTTGATACGCCCAATTATCAAAGTTGTAAAAACTAAAAAGACCGATGTACGACATGAAAATGCCAGCCTGCACATTGATCCCGTCCCATGCGTCAAAGTGATAGCCGCCGTAAGCCTCAGCCAGATATTGGTAAGCGCCGTCCAGGTTCCATTGGCCACGCGCCGGGCTGGCGTCGTTACGCGGCTGAGTCTGGGAATACATGCCAAACTGCGTCATCAACCTCGCTTGCACGTTGTCCCAGTGAAAATCTCCACCCACCCCGAGCTGCGTCAACTGGAACTCGCTTGCGCGGAAGATTTCGCTGGAGCCGCCGATGGTGTCATCCTGCGGATGGTTAAAATCGTAGATGTACGAAACATCTGTGCGAATCTCCGGCGTGAAAAACTTGGTATCGAACGGAACTTCCTTGATACGCGGGTTGCCGGTAAGCCAGGTAAAGTCGGCGAACGAGAATGGCGCCGGCTTTTCGTTGGCGGGAGCGGCCTGTTGCGTCAAGGCCGACTCCGCCGCCGGTGCGGTCTGCTCACCGACCTCGTGTATGGGCGCGGTAGCCTTCGAACTCACCGGCATGTCTTGCGGCGTCCGAGTTTTGAGTTCGGCTTCCAGCTGTGCAATGCGCTTTTGCATCGCATCGAGCTGCTTCTGAACTGCGGGTGGAATTTCTTGATCTGAGGCGCTGGCCTGCTGGTCGGCGTCGCTGGCGACCGGCGATGGTCCGCTCGCCTCCTGCGCCAGTGCTACAAATGGCACCAAAGCCATGGCAACGAGCAATGCCGCTGCGGTCCGGCCATGGCTTGCCAAAAACTCTGCCATCTCTCCTTCGAGGCGTGTAAACAGGCTCGGTGCACAGGCTACATCTAACACTTTTGTTTCCGTTATTCTCCGAATTGCAGAATGGGTTCTGGACTTGCTGTGAAACCTCCGGGCTTTGCGTGTCGGCAGTGAACACTGCACGAGAAAAACAACGAAGAAAACCACACTCAGCGCGCAAATAATCAGAAATGCATCTGTCATGAATGCCCCTCGCACACGTCAGCGCTTTCGCCTGTTGGCCATGCTGATTGAATCACCTCCCGTGTAAGTGTGGTCTAAAGAACCTATAAAACTTTTATAAAGGCGGCCGTCAAGCCAACAGCTCGGCCATCTTTATGAACAATTAATGAACGATTTATTCCTTCCTTACGCTCCCAAATGTCTAATCGTGTGGGGCGAGGAAAGGCGCCTGAAACCCAACCATATGTCGACCCAGGAAGTGTTCGTTCAGCAATTCACAAGGCTTTTTCAACACTACAGCAGCGCACTTTCATCGACCGAACCGGAGGCTGCGACTGCGCCGTCCGATTCCGAATTGGCAGGTGAATCCAATCGCTTGGTAGCCGCAGCGCGTCTGGCGATTTTGGAGTTGGAGACCAACGCCAGCCTGCACGGCAACGACAGACGGTACTTTGCCAAGCCCGGGGAAGCTGAGTGGGGATGCTGAATCAACTGATTTTGACTCTTCGGCTTTGGATGGGGCAGAGTCCGTCAATGCTAATCAAAGCATGGGTCGCCTCTGCGAAGCTATTGTTAGGCAGACTGAATAACATCCTGGCGCAAAAGGGCATGGGCGGCATGCCGCTAACCGTGCGAAAGCAAACTTGGCAAAAGACGGACTAAGGAGCTCGGATTGGTCATAACTATCGCGATAGTTGCTGTGGTGGTTGCTAGTTATGTCGTGGGCTCTCTGACCAGTTCCGTCGAGACCGAAAAGGAATTGCCACATCACTACTGAGCGGTAGCAAAGCGATCGCGGTGCGGGATTGGTCATGATCGACCGAAATGTAGACCAGTGGACGAGCATGGTTTCCTATAGGATTCGCCCTGCTTTGGCGGAAGCGCGGCTGGTGAGTAAGAAACGCGCCCGCGATGCGGTTTATGTGGCGACGCTAACGGAGGAACTCCGCGACATTGAAGCAGAAATCGCGGCAGTGGAAAACGATCTTCAGCTGGTTTCTTCCGGAGAAGCTAAGGATGAAGCGACTGCTGGACCACCAGAAGCTCCAGATGCGGACTGGATCCATAGCAAATCGGGAGAACTAGAAGCACGGCTGCACCGGATTCAGCAATCACCAGTTAACTTAAAGCTGTGGAAACCAGCAAAGATGGCGAAGGTGTAGCTCCCAGCAAGTCTATTGCTTTGCATGGGACTCCCCAGGTTCAAAACGATATCCCACCCACGGTTCCGTGAGAATATACTTGGGTGATCCCACATCCGGTTCCAGCTTCTTACGGAGCTGACCTACGAATACGCGCAGATAATCGGTCTGTTCGATACTATTACTTCCCCACACGGCATTGAGGATGGCGCGGTGGGTCAGCACCTTCCGCGAATTCTGCGCCATATAGGCCAACACATCAAATTCCTTCGGCGTCAGATGGACCTCTCGTCCAGCAAGCGTTACTCTATGACCATCGAGATCGATATAGAAGTCGCCGTCTGCGATTTTAAGAGCTGGCTCGCCCTCCTTGGGGCGGGAGCGGCGTAAGGCGGCACGAATTCGCGCCAGCAACTCGCTAGTGCTGAATGGCTTGGTGATGTAGTCATCCGCGCCGGAGTCAAGCGCCTCGACCTTGCTTCGCTCCTCGCCGCGAACGGACAGCACTAGAATAGGAACCTGCGAAACTCTGCGAATCTGCCGGCATAGTTCGATGCCGTTCATCTTCGGCATCGCCAGATCAGTAATCACGAGATCGGGCGCAAAGTCCTTACTAATCTCCAACGCCGCCTCGCCATCGCCAGCGACACGAATCTCGTAGCCCTGGGCGCCAAGGCTGGTCCGAAGCACGCGAGTGATCTGCGGTTCGTCATCGACAACCAGAATGTGGGGCCGCGTATGCATTCCTAGACTTTGGCTTTATCCTCCCACCGCTTCAAACCGCTGACTTCCCAGCGCGATAGCTTACCTCCTACCGAACACGCCGCTATCCGATCTTGGGGCAGTAGTATCACCAATTCGACCTTGCCGTCACAGGCATAAAACTAAACTCGACCTAATGAGTGAGATGTTCCAGCACTGGCCCAAGAGTTAGTACCGGCAAGAAGCTTAGTCCGCATACTACCACCGCAGTGCCCAGCAGTAGCGTACCAAATGTAACGGTGTCTGTCCGAATCGCGCCTTCTCCTGCATAGCGACGTTTCTGCGCCGCGAACAGGCCGGCGAGCGCTAAAGCTGGAATGGCTAATCCAAAACGGCCTACTATCATAGCCACGGCGGTATCCAGGTTGTAGAACGGCGTATTCACACTAAGACCACCAAAACTTTGCCCGTTATTAGCCGCGGAGGACGCAAACGCTACCACAATCTCTGTCAACCCGTGGGGTCCGCTGTTTGTGGTAAGACCTGCCAGTCCCATTTTCGTTGCCGCTGCCAAGGCAGAGCATAGAAGGATAACTACCGGACCAGCAAGCACATAGAGCATCAGCATTCTCGCTTCCGGCGGGCCAATCGTTTTACCCATATATTCAGGCGTTCTGCCTACCATCAGTCCTGCAAGCAACAAACTTAGCAACGCCACTACCACCATGCTATAGATCCCAGTGCCAAGCCCACCATAGACAATCTCCCCTAGTAACATATTGACCAGCGGGACGGCGCCGCCGATAGCGGTGTAGCTGTCATGCATCGAGTTAAAAGATCCAGTCGCACCGTTGGAGGTAACTACGGCTGCCAGGACGGATTGGCTAACACCAAAGCGTACTTCCTTGCCCTCCATGTTTCCTGACGAGGGCACCGACGAATTTGGGTTAGGATATGCAAGCGGCGATAGGTGGCGATTGCCGTTCTGCTCCGCCCGGTTGCAAGTAACCAGACCCGCCACAAATAATAGTGTCATCACTGCATAGAACGTCCAACCCTGACGCGGATTTCCGACCATCCGTCCGAAGGTATTCGTGAAGGCTGCAGGTAAAACTGCGATCGCGAGCATGGCAATCAAGTTAGTCAACGGAGTTGGGTTCTCGTAAGGGTGGGCGCCATTCACATTGAAGAACCCGCCGCCGTTGGTGCCGAGGTTCTTGATCGTTTCCAACGCAGCCACTGGTCCCTGTGCAATGATCTGCGTTGTGCCCTCAATCGTTTTAGCATGAGAATACAGGTGAAAATTCATCGGCACTCCCTGCCAAACCAGTACCAGAGCGCCAATCAGGGAGAGTGGCAGCAAGACCCAGAGCATTGCGCGCACCAGATCGACCCAGAAATTCCCGAGTTTGTCCGTTTGATGCCGAGCCAAACCGCGAACAAACGCAATGCCCACAGCGAGTCCGGCTGCCCCGGCTAGAAAGTTTTGAGACGTCAGCCCAACCATTTGGCTGAAGTAGCTCATCGTCGTCTCGCCGCCATAAGCTTGCCATGTCGTCGTGGTAGAAAAGCTGATTGCCGTGTTCATCGCCAAGTCGGGCGTTAACGGCGTAGTTTGATAAGTGGGATAGAACCAAGGCAGCCATTGCTGACTTCGTAGGATGACATACAAGAAGAGAGTGCCGCAAAGGCCGAAGAAAACAAATGAGATGGCATAGTTCTTCCAGTCCATCTCTTGCTGCTGATCGACACCTGTGACGCGATAAAGAAGCTTCTCAATAGGCTTGAGCAGCGGATCCAGGAAGGTCGATTCGCCCTGAAAGACTCGATACATGTAGCCGCCGAATGGCTTAATGGCGGCGGTTAGGAGAACCAAAAAGAACCCGTACTGCACCCAAGCCTGTAGGTTCATAAGTCGTCAGCAAATTCTTGATGCGAGCGGCGCTGTCGGCAAGGTGGGACCGAGTTCACGCTTACTAATGCCTTTGACTACCGCAGAGACACAGCTTCTCCGACCTCTGTGCCTTGGATTCATAAACCGCACTAGTTGGATTCTATGACGCAGACCACGCCATCGATACGAGAAGTTCATAAAGAAACCGTAAGGAATTCCTAAAGAAGACGCACAAAAGTGCGCACCAGCTTCCTGCGCCTTTTGAGGGCAGCCAATCATTTTGGCGCTGCGCTCTGCCACTTCTGCCAAAATCCCTCCATCGCGATTCTGTCCGGCAAGCGCATGCCGTTCTGCTTCAGTGCCAGCGCAATTTGCCCGCGATGATGCGACTCGTGCGAGATCACATAGCACATCCAGCGCAGTGCGTCGCCTTTGAACAGATTTGTCTTCCCGCCTTCCACAAACACTCGTCGCAGAAGTGACTCAATTGCTCGTCCCGACTTACGCAGCGCGGCCTTTAGCTCGACCGCGGACAATTCCTCTTCTTTACGATGAAGCGTGAGACTCTTGCCTTCCGGCGTGTTGCTCGACTGTAGCCACTGGATTCGTACGGCATCCATGTGGATCAGCTGCCTTGCAACATCGCGCCCACGCGAGTTCAGCGGAACCGCCGCGAGGCCTTCCTCGGGAATCGCATCAATCAGAACCTCGTTGATCTCGTTGTGTACGCGCCACGCATTCAGCGCCTGGACGGCGAGAGAATCGGAAGCGCTGTTTTTGTGCTCGCTCGCTGACTTGTCAGTCGCGCTTTTCACGCCGTCACCGCCTCGGCCTTCAGCTTCTGCTTCAGATCCGCGGCAATCGCCTGTCCATGGAAGCGTCCGTTCTCGATGAAGATTTCGCTGGTCTTCATGCCGGACACAATGCAGCCGGCCAGATAGATTCCCGGGACATTGCTCTCCAGCGTGTGTGGATCGACCACCGGCTTCTTGTCCGTCTCGTTGCTCAGCTTGATCCCGAGCGAGCACAGGAACTCGAAGTCAGGATGATAGCCGGTTAAGGCGAAAGCATAATCGTTCGCCAGTGTCACTTCGCCCTCGGGCGTCTCCAGCACCACATGCTCCAGCGTGATCTCGCGCACGCGCGTGTTGAAGTGCGCCTTCACCTGTCCCGCCTTGATGCGGTTCTCGATGTCGGGCTTGATCCAGTACTTCACCGACGGGCTGATCCCTTCGCGGCGATGCACCAGCGTGACTTTCGCTCCGTGGCGCCATAGCTCCAGTGCCGCAATCGCGGCGGAGTTCTTACCGCCGATGACCATCACCTCCAGCCCGAAGAACGGATGCGGCTCGCGGTAATAGTGCATTACCTTGGGCAGGTCTTCACCGGGAACGTTGATATAGTTGGCGCGGTCGTAGTAACCGGTCGCCAGAATCAGCTTGCGCGCGTGGTATTCGCGCCGATGTCCGTGGATGTTGGTCGTGTAGACGACAAAGTCATTGTCGCTGCCTTCGATCTTCAGCACCGGCTCGTACAGCCGCAGGTCGAGCTGATAATGCTCGGCGACCTTGCGGTAATACTCCAACGCCTCCTGTCGCGTCGGCTTCTGGTTGGGACTGCAGAAAGGAATATTGCCGATCTCGAGCAGCTCCGGCGTGGTGAAAAACGTCATGTTGCTGGGATAGTTGAACAGCGAATTGACCAGGCAGCCTTTGTCGATGTTGGCGACCGTCAGGCCAGCGCGCTTGCAGTCGATGCCGCAAGCCAGGCCCGTCGGCCCCGCGCCCACCACTACCACATCCAGCGAAAAACGTTCCGTGCGGTCAAGATCCATGATCACAGGATACAGTGTCGCTAAGCCGAGGCACTAACGCTCTTGCCAACTCGCATAGGCGATCACATGGCTTTTCTCTCTTACGTCACCATCCCTCCCACGGAGCGCTGAGAGTAATTCTGCCGGAGTCTCTCTATCCAGCCGCGGTTTACCTGCATCTCATCCAAGTGGCAGGAGGAGCAGTGTATGAGCGAGCGGATCGGCAACTTCGGGTTTGCGGTGATCGGTGGAATCGTCGTGTTTGTATCCGGAATCGCGGTGGACCTGGCCTTGCTTGGACACGAACGCCGGATCGTCATCCCGTGCTTGATTGCCAATCGCACAGCGGGACTGATCGCCATCATCATGGCCTTAGCTCTGCAGTTGCACAAAGAGGAGCGCCATTTCCGCTTTGCCACGGAGAAGGCCGCTACCATAGCGGAGCTGAACCATCACGTGCGCAATGCGGTTTTTCCGCTGTTTCTCGCCGTACAACGCTCGCACGATCCTGAATCTCTCCGGCTTGCGGACGAGGCCATGTCACGGCTGGAAATCGCTCTGCGCGACGCAGCCGTGGACGCTTACAGCGGAAAAATTCGTTACGCGGATGAGATTATGAGCCGCTCCGCCGCCTGATGGGCGCTCGTCCCACCCCAATAAACATTTATGCTCCGGACGGACGTGCCATTACTGGTATCGATTCATTCCGTGGCCCTGTTTTCGCCGCGAGCAATCTCGTACATCCGCAGATTCAGTAGTTTCTATACGCGAGAATTAATATCATCCTGATTAACGATAAGCGATAAGTTACTTAACTCATCTATAAATACAGCGAGCACCGCGAACCGGGGTCGAATACTCTTCCCGCCTGGAACATAAGAGCCCCGGCAAAGTTATCTACTCTGTCGTTAACCCTTATAGAGCTTGGACATGCGCCGCATTTGAGGACGTTCCACTCTTGTCAGCGCCACAGAGGCACACCGCTATACCACTTACCTTTGTACTCTCCATCGCGATACGTGGCACTTATTTTTGTTCTACGATTTCCGACCGTGGTGGCGAGCCGGTATCCACTTTTGCATCTTTTATTCCGCAGAAAACCAAGGTACAACTTGGGCAATAAACAACAGCCACCGGTCAGGGTACAAGGTTTCACCTCGGTACAAAGACGCAGTTGCACCTGAGCGTTTACGCAAGAGCGAAAGGGTGCGAAAGGAACGTTCATGTCTGCTGAATTTTCGTCCGCATTGGCAAAGCTTGACGAGAGCCTTCGAATTGTCCGCTTGCAAATGGAACGGCTGCGCGCGGCGTTGGAGGTAAATGAAGAGCAGTTCCACCGCAGCCTGGCCGATGCTGCGCACCAGGCGGCAATTCTGCGGGCTCTGATTCGAGTCGAGCGCCCCGACGCGAATTGGATGGATCGCCAGGATCTCGACCAGCTGATCCATGCGGTAGGAAGTGGCAGCCTCAGCGAGGCTCCCACGCTGCAGTACTAGACAGAACTACAGCATTCGGCATTACCGGTAGTTGCCCCCAATCCTTCCACCGGCAGGATTGGGCAATGCATTGAGATCGGTTTCGCGCTACTTCGTCTACCGTAAATGCTGTACGAAATCGGACAGCTTCGTCCTTCTTTGTACGAAAACGGACATCGCGCATCGACTCATCACAACTCGCTCACACACCCTGCCCGCAATCGTCTAATATGTTCTTAATAGCGCG
>JASHXK010000606.1 GCA_030043575.1 Terriglobales bacterium | reverse complement strand
ACATGATCCCCATACCCGTGGGTGACGTTCCCACCCGTCGAATATGGGGAAACGATCAGCAACGGGATGCGCGTGCCATCGCCGAAGAAGTCAACCGGCTGAATGTAACCGGAATCGTAGTAGCCGCCGCCTTCGTCGAAAGTGATGAAGATCGCGGTGCTCTGCCAGTACGGCGAGGCCTGAACCATGTTCACGATCTTTTGGGTGAATGACTCGAAAAGATCGAGCTTGGACGACGACGGATGGCCGTCAACATAGCCGCTTGGCTTCACAATGGAAACCGCAGGCAATGTCCCGTTGGTTATATCCGAATAGAGATTTACCGTGTCCTGGATGTGTGCTGCAACCTGAGCGGGGTTCGACATGATCGACGTGTCGTACTGGAACGGGTTGCAGATATTGCAATACTCATCGGCGGTCGGCCCGTTGGTTCCATAACTCTCCTGGTACGGGTCGGGGACGTAGTTGTTCCACTGATCCCCGTAGTACTTCCAGGAAATACTGTTCGCGTTGAGGAGATCGCCGAGGCCGGGCGTCGACGAGGGTGGGATGGTGAACGGCGTGTTGGCCGGATTCTGGTCAATGTAGGCATTGTTGCCGTTGCCGAACCAGCCCGGGTTGTAGTTGTTCAACAGGTAGTAATGGCCTGCCTGGCAGCGCGGGTTGATACCGATTGAATTCAGGTAACTGACGACCGGTCCGACGCCGGGCTGAGAGGTGTCGGAGCAATTACTATAGGATCCCCCGCCATAAACTGGCGACGGCATGTAAGGCGGCGGGTATCCCGCATTGTAGCTCTCCCCATAGCCGTCCTCCGTGTACCAATTGTTGGTCGGGTTCGAGAGGTTGAGGCCAGGCGCTGCGTTGGGGTTTTCCACTTCGTTGACGACTCCCTGGTCAGGATTGGGCGCCCCGTTATAGGGTTCGGTGAATACCAACTGGTTCTCCGGTGGTTCGGCAGGGTTTCCGTTGGCATCGCTGAACCAGATCGCGTCGGCATGGCCAAGCATGATGTGATTCGGCCCCGTCCCTCCAATGACCGATTGGTGGAAGTTGTCGCTCAGAGTGTACTGCTGCGCAAGGCTCGTGAAGTAGGGGGCGTCACCTTGCTGCACGTTGTAGAACGCAAGCGCGGTCGACCCTTCGCCTGTGGTTTGCGCGTCGGGGACGTTCGACAGATAGTTGGTGGTGAAGCAGGGAAGCAGATCATTATCGGTAGAGCAGAGTGGCGGCTGCGGCACTCCATTGGTGCCCGCGCCCACCGTCGTTTCCACCCAGGAGAACAGATTGGCGGTGCAACCGGAGGGATTGTCCGGGGTCGCATACGCCAGGTTGCAATTCATCTGCTGCCACATCTGGTAGAAGCGATGCACCGGGCTCTGGGCGTAGTCGTTGTAGACGAAGCTGGAGCCGTTGGTGATCTGGAATGGCCCGGCCGGCAAGGACGTCACGTCGGTGATGCGCGTATCGGGCGTGTGACTCGGAAGTCCCGTGCCGCCGCTGATCAGGGCAAAATAGCCGGCGGCGAGCAACCCGGTCTCCGACTGTTCAGCGCACTGAAGGGCGGGAAGCGGAGGGCTGCTATTGCAGGGATTGCTGCCCGAGAAATAACCTTCCGCGCCGCGGGGACCGCCAACCAGTGGCGTAGGCAGTATGTTGTTGGGAAAAAGCTGCTTCGGTGGATCGAGCAGAAAGGCGTCGTTATCGGTAGCCGCTAATTGCTGCGCCTGATTGAAATTCGGCCCCGGGATGGCGGAATTGTTGGGACCCAGGCTGATGATGCCTTCCGAAAGCAGGTTGTTGACGGTCTGCCCGCTTCTCGGTATATAGGTGGCGAAGACATGGTCAAAGCTGCGATTTTCGCCGATGATCACGATCACGTGCTGGATCGGAGTCGTGGTCGCAACGGTGGCCGGTTGATGGGGGGTTGGTTTTGACGCTGCGTCAGCGAAGGGAGCGGCAATCGCGAACTGGAACGTAGCCAGAGTTGCCAGTCCAAAGCGCAGGTAATGCACACCCTTGGATGCGACAGATGCGAGACTCATTTTTCCTCCTGCTTAGACTTTTGGTTCGTGTTGCTGGTTGGTTGTGTCTAAGAACCAATTCGCCTTCGATCCCTGGGCTCATCGCTCAGGGTTCCACGCGAATCAGGCCCATCATTCCTCCGTCTTCGTGCTCGAGTAGGTGGCAGTGGTAGATAAAGTCGCCGACGATGTTGGGGTCGCGAAAATCCATGCGCAGTCTCACGCTGGGATATTGCAGAGCTTTGCCGTCGTAGTAGGGGACGTTGACGGTATCGCGAAGAAACGGCTCGTTCACCGGTTTGCCGCGGTAATCCACCAGCAGGAAATGCAACTGGTGAATATGGAATGCGTGCAGTTCGCTGGAGCGGTTTTCGATGATCCAATCCTCTACCGTCCCCTGCTTCACGACGATGTTTGGAACCGTGGATCTGGGGTCGAATGGCGCGGGGGTTTGGCCCTCGACGGTGAGGTAAAACTCCGTCGCGCTGTTGGGATTGTTCGGCTCCAGAAGTTTTTCGGAGAAATACAGCCTGCGCGTGCGTACTGGAGCGACGCTTCCCAGCCACGGTAGCGGCGCAGACGGAAGCGGTTCGGCTA
>JASHXK010000605.1 GCA_030043575.1 Terriglobales bacterium | reverse complement strand
CGTGTCATCCATGAGCTTCTGCTCTCCTCATCTCGCGCACCTCATGATACAGCGGCGGGCATTTTGCCTCGAACTGCTCGCGTGTCAGGCGAAACTCCGACTGCGGCTCCGCGCCCAGGAATGTCGCGAAGAACTGGCGCAAAGGGCCGTTCTTCGGCGTCGGCGTAAAGCGGAATTCGATCTCGCTGACGCCCGTAGTGCCGAACAGCATCTTCAGCGTCTGATGCTCGATGCGGCGCGCGAACGCGCGACAGCTCATCACCCACGTCTCGATCACCAGAGTCCGTCCGCCGTCCAGCTGTCCTGCGATTGCGGCGACTGTGCCCAGCGGCCCGAACTTGTCTTCGTAACTCACCGCCGCCAGCACTGCGCCCGTCCCGGAAATCAGCTTTTGCCAATCCGCCTGTGCGTATCGCTTGCCATTCAAGTTGAATTGATTGGTCTTGTTGACCAGCTCCAGCACGCGCAGCTCACCAGCCGCGGCGAAGTCGAAGCTCACGAGTGCGGCGATCTGTTCCAGAAATTGCTCCGGCGCCGTGCCCCCGGAAGCGTGCTCGCGAAACGCCGCACCTTGCCGAATACTCTCCAGCCGCAGCGCGTCATCCTTCGAAACCCGCTCTTTTCCGCAGCGATCGCGAAGCTGCCGCAGCATGGCCAGGAATGCTTGGTAGTCGCTTTTTGGAAACAGGACGCATTCGATGCCGGGATGCGCCGCAGTGACTTCGGCGAGTTCCATCGGACTGTCGTCGACAAAGATCACGCTATCAGCCGCGATGTTCCATGTCTCGAGAATGCGCGCCACGCTGCCCGACTTCGCGTTCCAGTGGACCTCGATAGGAAAAACCTGCTCCGGCCGAAGCAACAAGTCTGTGCGCTCGAAGGCCTTCGCCACAACCGCCGGATCATTCTTGCTGGCAACGCCGATCAGCGTCCCCGACTCGGCGAGCGACGCAAGAAGCTTCTGATACAGCCCATGCATGTGGGCATGGCTGGCGAGGTCCCACGTGACCGCCTCAGGCCCAACTTCACCGACAATTCCGTCCCACAATGTGTCATCCAGATCGGAAATAATGCCTTTTTTTGGCGATGGCGGCGCCACCGCCAGCGCCAGCTGCGACGCCAGCTTGTCAGCGTGCTCAACTGTGTAAGGAAGTCCGGTGTAGAGATCGCTCTTGAGATCGTGACGCTCCGCTGCGACTGACCCTTCGGCCAGCCGTTGCAGGTTAATTACGGCGATGCGATCCTCATGTGCGAGGTCGACGGCGAACTGCAAGGCGGCGCTTTGCAGCGCGAGTTCTTTTTGCGAAGCCTGCCATCCCGGCGTGTGAAACAGCGGCGGCAGTGCAAGCGTCGGCAGCGATAATGCGACTCGCGGTCCCGGCGGAATCCGTGCCAACGCTGCCGCAATACGATCCAGCATCGCTCGCGCACTCGAGACGATGTCGCTCGCAGCGGCTAACCCCCAACTCCCCGCACTGCGATAATCGAGTCGAGCATCAAGGTCCGCCCACTCCAGGGCGATCGCGAGGCCGTCCTGCGGTGCAGCATCGGCGGCGGTCTCCAAGGTCCCGACCAGGTTCCCATACAGCCCAGCCGTAACGGTCACTTTACGATCCGGCAATGCCGTTTGCAGGTGGGCTGCGAGAAACGTTTGCAGGTGCAATGGTGTGAACCCACACACGAGTGTGACCGAGAACGGTCGAGCATCACGGGAGGCACTCTGCGTGATCCTCAGGGCTTCGGTAATGGTCACGGTGGCGAGTACCTTAGGGGAATCGTTGGATGCCTAAACGCCGCCCGGGTCGTGCTGGCTGCTCTTGGCGATGACTCCACCAATATATGCAATTGCCATACCCCAGGCAAGGAACGGCGTGATGGCACCCGCTCAGACGCGAACCGAGCAGGTGCAAGCGCCAACATGGGTCAGGTAGTCTCGACTATCCGATCATTCTGCGTTGATCGCCGATGCGGCGCTCGCGCTCGTTGGCGAATCGCTCGACGCCTCGGAAAATCGAATCGGGATCGAGACGGGCTTCCGCGATCACATCCGCTTCCAGGCCGCCGGTTCGCCAGCAATTGTCGAAGTCGGAGGTGAGGGAGTACTCATCCGTCAAGGGACCGAGGTTGCGCAGCGGCCACACGCGTCGCGTACCGGTTGATACCACCATGAGATCGTAGCGTGCCTCGGGCGGCAGCACGGAATCGCGATAGGCTTGCGGCTGGCGATCGAACAACTCCTCGCTGATTACCGCGATCACCTTCACATTTACCCCGGCTGCCTCGAGTTTCGGCAGCGCTTTCACCAGATTGAATGTGGAACTCGATCCTTGCGCGATCACGTAACCGTGACGCGGCTTGTCCGGCGCAAAATCCCGGATCACGTACAGGCCTTTGGCTGCTGCGCGCAGATCGGTGTCGGCGAACCGGCTGCGGTCCGCGACCGGAAAGTCGGGACGCGCCACTTCGATGGTGATGATGCCCACATGCGGATCTCGCGCCGCGATCTCCGCCGCCGCGAAATAGCCGGGGGCGACATCGTTGTAATCCCAAAAGCTCAAATTGATCACCTGACCGCGCGGAAACAGCTTCCACACTTGCGGCGCGAAGATGCCGAAGTGGGTGCGCGCGTCGGCCGCGGTTTCAGGACCGGAGTGCGCGGCGAGAATGTGCAGCACGCCGACGCGGAATTTGCTGTCTTGATTTTGCTGGCTCCAGACCCGTGCGGGAGTGTACATCAGCGGCGTGAACGCGCCGTAGGTGCCGCTCAAGGCCCAAACGCCGGCAAATTTTTTGGGATCGACGGAAGCGCTCTGACTCACCAGCCCGATGGCGGTGGAAACATTGCCCGCTTCCTGAATGGGCGCTTTTAATCGCGTGCCCAGCGGATTGCCGGTGGGACTGTAGTGTCCCCACAGACTGCCGTGCTCCACATTGATCGATTCGGAAAGATCGGCGGCCACGGTGAAGAATCGTCCTTCGGTGACGTAATTCATCCACTTGAC
Source organism: Terriglobales bacterium (assembly GCA_030043575.1). Classification (GTDB taxonomy): domain Bacteria; phylum Acidobacteriota; class Terriglobia; order Terriglobales; family Acidobacteriaceae; genus Bog-257. The sequence goes on along the minus strand of JASHXK010000605.1, from coordinate 1,696 downwards.
GATCTCGGAAATCGCGCGCCGCGCTCCGGCCGCTTCACCCGGCTTCTTGAATAAGGCAATGCCGACTTCCTTCTCTTTGCCGGAAATCGCATTGCGAATCGAAAGCTTCTGCGGCTCTTCCGGCAGCGCCGCGACGCGCAGGCGATCGTCGAGGAAGGGATCGGTGGTCGCGGAGATGCGCAACTTCACATCGTCGCGTACAGTGTCGCCGATTTCCACCAGGCGGTCGGCCAGGCGGTCACCCAATCCATTGCGATCGAGCAGCGACATCACCACATCGATGTTCGTCTTGAACTGGATCAATCGCTCGCGAGGATTCGTGACCGGGCCCTGGCGAATGCCTTCGAACTCCACACCGTAATGCTTCTCGAAACTCTGCGCCAGCGCGACAAAATATTCCGAGTTCATCTTCAGCGCGTAGGGATGGCTGGGGTAACTTACCAACTGATTGCCGCCGTAGCCGGGGATTTTGCCGTCGACGGCCGCTGGCCAGTAGCCCTTAATGGTTTTGCCGATGGCGACGATGGGACGGCGGTCCTGGGGGTCCACCGCGTCCATGGCTTTCAGCGCCGCGGTCACTTCGCCGTAATCGTTACCGTTCGACAGCGTGAAGACGTTCCATCCGTACGACGTCCATTGATTGACGAGGTCATAGCACTCGCCGAAATCTTCGCAGATGACGCCGCCAATCGCACCGCCAATCAGGCAATCGTCGATGCCCGCGTTGTTGTTGGACACCATCACGCGCAAACGCTTGCCCACTTGCAGCGCCAGCGCCTGGGTCTTCAGCTCCTGGGCGTGGCCTTCGGTGAGCGCGAATTCACCCTCCAGCGCGATCACCTTTGGCGACTCAGGTGCGCCCGCGATATCCCAGAACGCTGCCTTGCCCGCGGCCGTCGCGATGCCGATGCCCGAGGGGCCGCCATTCACGTCGTTGGTCAAGTCGGTGCTTTCGGCATGTCCCGCGAGCGCACGGATGCCGCGGCCTTTGGCTTGCGCGAACAGCGAATGGTCTTCCAAATCCGCGTCGCGCAGCAGCGCCTTCAGCGCGCCCGCGCCGCGCCGGAATCCCAGCGCGTCGATCGGCAACATGGCGACGTGCGGATCGACGTGATAACGCGGATCGCCGGTCTGCTGATACTTGCGATACAGCGCCTGGCCCAGGATCATCCACAGTGCGTAGAGGGTGGGGACCGAGTGGCCCGCCGCGAGCATGAATTTGTCGCAGTACGGATGCTTGGGCCGGCGGTAATCGTAACGCAGCCCGCCGTTTTCAGGGCCGGCCAGGTGCGCCGCCACGTTGTACGGGGTGTAGGCGAGCGGTCCGCCGAGATGCCCGGTCTGCGCGTAGTTGCCGAGCAGCACCAGGGTCATGCAGGTCATGTATCCAATGTCGTCGAGCAGCGGATCGTAGGCCAAGGTTTGTTGTTGGGAGGAAGGAACTACCTGAACGCAAGTTGTCATAGATGTCTCAAAAATAGCTAGAGTAATAGTATCAATGAAATCCGCGCTTCGGTGACAGCTGCGGGCCTTCTCACCTTCCCGGTCGCGGGTGTACTTTACCTAGATCGTATGACTTCCCACCCGTTCGAGCCTGCACAGATAGAAGCTGCCCTGGGTGGCCGGTACAGCATTGGGCCCGAGATTGCCGTCGGCGGTCAGGGAGTAGTTTTCAGAGCGACCAGAAACCGTCGGC
>JASHXK010000604.1 GCA_030043575.1 Terriglobales bacterium | reverse complement strand
TAGTTCAGAGCAGCTGCGATCGCCGTCGACGCGAGCTCGGTAAGCTCGGTCAAGTGTTGCAGTGCGTCAGCAGGCAACGATCGCTCGTAGGCGATCACCTCGACCGCACCGACCAGAATGTCGTCTGCTATTAACGGTAGATAAGTGAGAGATACGGCATTGCGCCGTATATCCAGATGCGAGAACGCCTCGCGGTTTAGCGTGGCGAAATCGAACGCCTGAACCGCGCGACTGCCGGCAATTGCGCCGAGCGTGCCCGCCTCGAAGCCTGCAACTTCAGCCACCTTGATTTCGCCGGCTGTGGCTTTGGCGATCCACGCCGGGCTGTCCTGGTCTTCGATGACATAAACCACGACCGCACTGTCCGGCACAAGTTCGCAAATCCGGTTGGCGATCACTTGCGCCCGTGCGGCCGTTTCGGGACGAGTCAACAGCGCAGCAGCAATTTCAACCACGGGAACTGCAGGGGCGGACCTGTGAGTCGCCATGTTCCCTTTCTGGATCGGTTATGGAGAGATGCGTGTAGTGCCGGAAATTATAAGCCCATTCGTCAATCCGCCAGCCTGTTTATCGCAAGTCAGTAGCGGCCACTTTCGATGCTGAATGTCTAGCGCGTTGGTGACCAGCAACTATGCGGTGGTATGAGTTGCCGTTGGGATTGACGGATAAGTGCCGAATAACTATGTCCAACTTGTAAGTTGCTGAGCCGTTGGGACGGATGGAAGTTCGTGTTTACTATACCGTTATTCGGCAGCTCGATTCGGCCAATCCGTGCACAATCAATGCCGGAACAGATTTTTTGCACTGAAGTGGGGTCTATATTGAACTCTAAGTGCCATGCACTAAGTAATCAGATTCGAACTCCAGGAAATCGCAGGAAATGGTTTGACTGGCACAAGATGGCCATAGTCGACCTTGGTTAGGGTATAGTATCCCTTTGCCGCTGGAGAGTCTAAATTGCGTTGACAACATAAGAAAATGTATTTAGAATCTGGCCCCAAATGGGGGGTGCCACTATGTCTAATGTCCTTCCCACATCGCGGCGGTGTCGATTAGGAAAATCCGAAGAAGGACAAGCCTTGGTGCTCGCTGCCTTAGGCATGATTGTCCTGTTGATGATGGCCGGGCTAGGGGTTGATGTAGGTTATCTGAAATATCAGAAACAGCAGATGCAGAAAGCGGCTGATGCTGGGGCGCTGGCTGCGGCGACGGCGCTGATCTACTACGGCACCGGTAATCAGGCGCAAATTAACGCCGCAGGCCAGGCCGACACTACCGTCAACGGATATCAAAACGGCCATAACGGCGTCACGGTGCAGGTCAACAACCCTCCCATTACCAACGGTGATCCGTTTCAGGGCAACAACAACTATGTTGAAGTGGTTGTTTCGCAGGCACGGCCGACCTTCTTCATGCGGCTTGCCGGCTACAGCTCCGTGAATGTAAGCAGCCGCGCAGTCGCTACATCGGTGAGCAGCGCTTCGGGATGCATCTACGCTTTGTCCCCGAGCCTTGCCAATGCCCTGAGGCTCCTTCCCGGTACCGGTGGCCAGCCAACGCAAATTTCCTCCAATTGCGAGATTCTGGTTGCATCCGACGCTTTCTCGGCACTCAGAATTGCCAACGGCGACACCATAGTTACGACTTCCAATATCGGCGTCGTTGGTCCTGGCCAGGACCGCGGTTGCGAAGGTACTGACTGTGACACTTTACAAACCGACGGTGAATTGACCACTGGCATCGCGCCCTTTACCGATCCGTTGGCGAATCTTCCCTCACCAGCGGTTCCTCCGGGTTGCCAGTTCACCGGCAAGACTGTCAACACGAACCTGGGACCGCAGCAGCTAGACGGTAACGCCACTTACTGCGGCGGAATCACGGTGCAAGGTAACGGATCGGTAACGTTTGCCCCTGGCATGTACTACCTAGTCGGCGGTGGACTGCAAATTCAGGCAGGCAATAATCCAAATCTTAGCGGTAATGGAGTAACCTTTTATAACACCTATAACAACAGTATCAATGGCGGCGCCTACGCGCCTGTTAACATAGCCGGCTCTACAACCGGATCGTTAGCTGCCCCCGACACCGGCAACTTTGCGGGAATCCTGTTCTTTCAGGACCGCTCGGTCACCTACAACCCCGCGGCGCCGAACTATATCAACGGTGCGGGCGGAGCGCTTTATACCGGGACACTCTACTTTCCCACGACTGCGCTGACATACAACGGGGCGCAGGTCACCGATCCCTACGAGCTGATAATCGGGTGGACTTTGACTTTCTCAGGGGATACTACGATCGCTAACAGCTACAGCTCCCTGCCGAATGGGGCTTCGCCGATCGCCAATGCTGCGCTGGTGGAGTGAGTGTATCGCCTGAAGATGACCGTTTTTTTGTTTGTGATGGACAGACTTTGCGATGACAGGGCTTCCCCGCTCAATCTGATCGAGTGGGGATTCGTGTTATAGAAACAAGGCAAGGCAAATCTGGTGAACCCGACTCCCGGCCTGGCAGAGTTGGGCTGGTGATGCCGGTGGCTTCGATGAAAGTTGCGAGAATGCCGAGGACTGACGGAACTACGGACCATGTGCCTACTGCGGCTGTGCGCCGGCGCCGGTCGCATGAAGATGGGCAGAGCTTGATGGAATTTGCGTTCCTGTTGCCCATCCTGTGCCTGCTTGCGGTCGGTGTCGTGGAGCTGGGGCGGGCGGCGGCGTTCACCATTGCGGTCAACAATGGCGCTACTGCCGGCGCGGAATGGGGCTCTCAGAACCAAACCCGGGCGGTGAACATCGCCGGCATGGAGACAGCTGCAACCCAGGACGCTATTTTCCACTTCGAGACATTCACGGCCACAGCTACGTATGGCTGTCGTTGTGATGATGGAACCGGCATGTCCTGCGATCCAATGCCGCCTGAGGGTTCGTGTCCCGACATTAGTTGCGACAGTGGGCCAATTGTGCAGTGCGTGCAGGTGAAAACGAAGGGGACGTGGAACTCGATACTGAATTACCCGGGAATACCTAGTAGTTATCAAGCCAACGGTCTGGCAACCATGCGGGTGCAGCGATAACCCGACGGCAACGGAGTGAGCGCCGTCTGAAGGAGTAGCAGTGGTGAATGGTGGGCGACTGAGAGGCGAGCAGGGAAATGCTCTAGTGGAGTTTGCGCTGGCCGTGGTAGTGCTGCTGAGCCTGCTGTTCGGCATCATCGATATTGGCCGGGCGCTTTATGCCTATGACTGGCTCTACAATGGAGCACGGCAGGCAACCCGCTGGGCCATGGTGAGGGGATCCCAGTGCGACAGCCTGCTGCAGCCCATTTGTCCCTTTGGCGCCACCGGGACCAACGTCTTCCAGTATGTGACAAACACACTGCCGACCGGCTATGGCAACGGGTTGGATACAACCGGGATCGATACCAGTGCCGTCATGGTGAATACCAACTGCTTCGCCGGTGACAGCGCGCCTAACCCACCGCCGTGCGCCGCCACAGCGAACGTGCAAGTCCAGATTATGTATCAGTTCCACTTCATCACACCGTTCCTTGCTGGTTTCAACAGCTGGACCATGACCAGTACTTCGGAGCGCGTCGTTCAGGACTAACTGGCGTAGAGCCTATCGCAGAGTCAGAAGTCAAAGCTGGCCCTGCTACCCCTCTGCTGTGATAGGACAGCCAACGGGTTTGCTCTAGAATCGTTGGTGATGGCTGCCCGTGTCGTGAAATCCCCATCCGCCAAGAAAACGGATAAGAGCGGCCAGGCTGTTTCCAAGGCCACGCTCAAGCTGCGTCTGCTGAAGCGGCTGAAGTGTACGCTGAAATACGAGAAGCTGGCGTGGGGCGCAGGCGCCACACTGGTCGCGGGCGTCGATGAAGTTGGCCGGGGATCGCTGTTTGGGCCGGTTGTCGCTGCCGCGGTAATTCTCGATCCTGCGTATCGCATTCGCGGGTTGCGCGATTCCAAACTGCTGGATCGCGAGACGCGGGAGAAGCTGGCGCCGCGCATTCGCGACCACGCGCTGGCGTGGGCCATCGCCGCGGTCGATGTTGCGACCATCGACCAGATCAATATCTACTGGGCGTCGAAACGCGCGCTGGAAGAAGCTGTGGCCATGCTTATGCCGCGTCCGGATCATGTACTGGTGGACGCGCTGCGCATCGAGTGCGAATGCCAGCAGACGCCGATCATTCATGGCGACGCGTTGTCGGCATCGATTGCGGCGGCTTCGATCATCGCCAAGGTCGAGCGCGATGCCATGATCAGCGCCTGGGACCCGGTATTCCCGGAGTACGGCCTCGCCTCCAACAAAGGCTACAGCACACCGAAACATCTGAGCACGTTGCGCGAGAAGGGACCGACGCCGTTGCATCGGTTGTCGTTCGCGCCGGTGTGGACGTCGTCAGCGCCGCAGGAGGTGCTGGAGTTCATGCTGGAAGAGAACAGGGAAGCGGAGAACGAGGTTGGGGTTGGAGTGGAAGAGACGTGATTCACCGCAGAGACACAGAGGCACAGAGAAGACTCGAATTCATTTTTTGATTGCGTTGCCTCTTCTGGAATTAGCACCCGAAACAAAGGCTGTATTCACCACGGCGGTACGGAGAGCGCTGAGGGTTTTTGAAATTGCACTTTCCTCCGTGATCTCAGTGTCTTCGTGGTAAAAACGGTTTTACAGCCTCTTCAGAAACAGCTTGGCTTCTTCCAGCTTGGGAAACAGCTTTTCCTCCGCCTGAAATTCGGGGCCGTGGACGCAGCGCCGGCTACCGCGCAGCTTGACGGGATGCTTCAGGTGCAGCATCTCGTGATAGACGATGTACTCGATGGCGTAGCGCGGTACCTGGGGATGATCGAAGACGCGGCTGACGACGATGGCATTGTGCGCCGGATCGTAGTGGGCGAGGCTGTTGCGGGCGCGGACGCGGCTCCAGGTCATCTGCGGCCGGGCCAGCAATCCGTAAAAAAAGCGCTGGTTGAGGTCTTCGAAAATCTGATCCAGGTCGTAGATAAAGCCGCGCGCGGAGGAGATGTGTTTGCGTCCTCGCGCCTGCCGCAACAGGTGCGCTTTTGCGGTCATGTCGTGGCTGGAGACATAACGGCGATAGCGCGTGGAGTGCAGCGGCTGGATCGGCTTGCGATAAATTTTGGCTAGAAGGATGTGAGCGATAGCTTCGATAACGTTTTCGGGCGAGCCCTCCAGAAGATCGGAGATGCGCACGTTGATGACGTCTTCGCGCAGGCGGATGGTGTTGTTGACATTGGCGAAGGCGTAGAACTCCACGCGAAACTCCGGCATGGGAGCTCGCGGGCGCAGCTCGCGATAGCTGCGCTGGAAGATCTGATGAACGTTGTCGCGCAAGCTGTCACTAACCTACCACGAGACGCGCGGGCCGTGAATCGTGGCAGGTTATGACATTGGTACTAAGGTTTTAGTGCTATTGAATTCCACAGGAAGGTGCGCTACTTTCAAGCAAGTAGTTTTTGTTGTTTAACAAAACAGCAAGGCCGCCACAGGGGGAAAGTTTTGGCGGCCTTTTGTATTTTGTTCAGTTTTGGCTAAGCTCGTTCGCGACCTCAGTCCTTACGTTCGGAGTAGATCTTGACCAGCTTCTTCTGCTTGGCCAATTCGTTCTGTTCTTGCAGCTCCTTGCGGGTGTCATCGCCCATATCGCTGACGGCTTCGCTGGCATTTGTTAATACAAAGGAGTATTGATCGAGTTCCTCGGGCGGCGACTGATCTTTCAGCCGACGCAGTTTGTTTTGCCATTCGCTGCTGGCCTCGATGGTGAGCGTCAGTCCCTTCCGCATGTCCGCTTTGTGCGAGGCATACATCTCAACGTTGTCTTCGATCTCATCCAGGATCGCGGTGAAGTCCTCGAGCAGATCGTGAACCTGCATCGGGCGATCTTTGGCGTTCTTGGCATCGGCGCGCAGCTGGTCGATCTTGTTCATGCGCTCGCGGGCAAACTGCACCATCAACTCCAGCCGCTTGTCGGGCCAATCCGCCGACTCGCGCATCTCGTCAATTTCCTTTTCGTTCAGCGGGTCGCGACGCTGCGCGGGACTCGGCGCGGCGCAACCGATCAGAAAGGCAAAGCAGAAAATCGCACATTGCATTCGATGTGGTCTCATGATTTGCCTTTCGGTTCGGCTTGCGGTCCCCACATCTTGACCATCAAATCCGAGCGGATCTGCTGAAGTTCGTCTTCCGCCTGTTTCACCAGCGGCCGATCCTCGAACGCCAGGGATTGGCCGATGTCGTGCATTCGCTCGGCCAGCTTGCGCAACTTGATTTCGGTTTCCTTCAGCTGCTTGCCTGAGGCAGTAGCGGCATCAGCGCCTTTGCTTGAGTAGTTGACAACTTCACCGATAGCGGCCTGCGCCTTGTCGACCTGGCCGTCGGTGAACAGGGCGTTGGAATTCTCCAACTCAATGCGCGCGTATTCCAGGCAGAGCTTGGCCTGTTCGCCACCGTGTGCGGCGTCGGCACGAGCCTTCAACTGCTCCGGCTTTTCCGCGCCGGCCAGCAGGACGCTGCTAAGCATCAAGAGACCGGCCGCGCATCGGACATAGGCTCGCATACTACTTCTTCACTTCGTATTGGTCGGCGTGCCGCGGATCGATGGCAATCAGGCGATGGCGCGCCTGCCACTCCTGGTCGGGAAATTTGCCGTCATCGACGGCCAGGAACTTTTTATAATATTCCACCGCCTGGGGTATCGCCTTCAAGTTGTCAAAGGTGGTCGCGCGTAGAAAAGTCGTGGCGGGAGTCTCGGGCAGGAACTTCGCCCGCACGTCCAGGGACTGCAGAGTCAGCGTGTAATCCTTATTTGCGGCGGCAACGATGGCCAGATTGCCGTAGGCGTCGGCCAGATCGGGCTTGAGCTTGACCGCCATCAACAGCTCCTGCTGAGCCTCGGGAAACTTCTTCTCGTACATCAAAAGCGTGCCAAGTTCGAAGTGTGCGTCGGGATCCTGCGGCAGCCCGTGGACAGCGATGCGAAACTGCTGCTCGGCTTCCGAATTCTTGTTGGCCTTGAGGTAGAGCGTGCCGAGCTCGAAAGCGGCGTGCGGGTCGTTAGGATCGGATTGCAAGGCAGTGTGGAATTGGTCAGCGGCCTCGCTGTTCTTGCCTTCGGCAAGTAAGACGCGTCCCAGTTGCAGGTGAGCTGCGCTGTTCTGAGGATCGGAGGCCAGCAGTTTGCGCAAGCTGGCTTCCGCATCAGAATACTTCTTCTGCGTCACGTAAAGATCGACCAGGCCGGAAAGAGCGTCTTTTGAATTGGGGTCGAGTTGCAGCGCGGCTTGATATTCGCGAGCAGCCGAGTCAAAGTTTTTCTGATTACTAAGGAGTATCGCGGCGGCGATGCGTGGTTCCGGGTCTTTGGGATTGAGTTTTGCGGCCTCAGCGTATGCGGCTAAGGCCTGCTGTGGCGCTGAGGCTTGCTGGACTCGGCCAAGCGCTTGCCAGGCGTGCGCGAGACTTGCCTCGGGATGGTCCGCCGGCTTCAGTTGGGTTGCGGCCTGCAGATAC
>JASHXK010000603.1 GCA_030043575.1 Terriglobales bacterium | reverse complement strand
CGATACCGGCAAGCCAGTCAAGCGCCTCAGCTATTCCAATTTCGTTCCGCTGATTGACGACATTCTGCCGGAGCAAGACGCGAAGGCGATCATCACGCGCTACATGCTGAACCAGGACATCATGTGGGCGCCGTATGGTGTACGCAGCCTGTCGAAGCAGGATCCGGATTACAACAACGCCGCGATCATTGTGCCGTATTCGAATTGGCAAGGGCCGATCTGGATCAACGCGAACTACATGAACTACATCGCGCTTAAGCGCTATGGATTTGATAGGCAGGCTCGTGAGTTATCAGGCATTCTCGGACAAATGGTTCTCGCCGATATTGCGAAGTGGGGATCGATGCACGAGGACTACAACGCCGAGACCGGCGACGGCCTGGCGCCTACTCCGGAGCAATCGGAGAACCACGTGTTTTCCGGTTTTGTGGGATGGAATCTGCTGGTGCAGGACATGCTGCAGTGCGAGGTGAAGGGTGAGTGCAAGTTCCTAGGGGATTATGGCGCGCGTCGCATGTAGTCGAATTCCTGCCTCGTGCGAATTCGTACTGGAAAATAGGCCCCTCGGGTACGCTTCGCTTCGGTGTGATGACAGAACGAGCACCCGCCCACCCCGCGACTCTAAACCACAAGATCGAGATTCTCGCGCGATACTAGCCGCAAAGCGGCGAGATGGGTTTAGGCGGGGGCGTCAGCCCCCGCTGAAGATCGGAATAGAGCCGAGCCGCGGAGCGGCGGCACTGGCCCTGGTGATTGATCTCACCGCACAATGAGCCGGGCAGGAAATATTCTGCGTTCGTGGCTGACACTTACACCAAAATCCTGATTCATTGCGTCTTCAGCACAAAAGATCGTCGCCCCTTGATTTCACAGCCCGACAAACTCTGGACTTACCTCCGCGGCATCGCTCGCAACCGCAAGACCGATGTTCTGGCTATTGGAGGCACGGCAAACCACGTTCACATCTTCATTGCGCTCCCGTCTGGTCTGACCGTCGCCAGTCTGGTGCGCGATCTCAAAGCCAATTCGTCCCGGCACGTCAACGAAAAGCAGCGTGGATTTGCGTGGCAGGACGGGTATGCCGCGATCAGCGTGAGTCCGTCGCAAGTACCAGCTGTTAGGAGATATATCGAGACGCAGGAAGAGCATCACGCGAATCGCGGTTTCGAGGCCGAGTATGTCGCGTTGTTAGACAAATCGGGGATGCAGCATTCGGCGGATTACGTGTTCGGATAGGTGGCGCCGCTCTGCGGCTCGTCAATTCAATCTCACGGTAACGGGGGCTCACGCCCCCGCCTAAAACCATCTCGCCGCGTTGCGGCTGGTGTCTTTACGGCGTGCCGTACACCTTCTTATAGACCTCGGCGTTGCGCACGATAGCCTGCACGTATTCGCGGGTTTCAGTGAAGGGGATGGACTCGACGAACTCTTCGACGTCGCGATAGTTGCCGGCTGCGCGCCAGTCGGCGACGCGCTCGGCTCCGGCGTTGTAGGCTGCGAGTGCATACTCGACCTGCCCGCCGAACTCGTCGACCATCGCGCGGAAGTAGTGCGTGCCCAGCTCGATGTTGGTCGTTGGATCGAGGAGCGAGTCAGTACTGTAGTGACTCAGGCCGGTTTTCTTCGCTTCGCCCTTGCCCGTCCTCGGCAAGAGCTGCATCAAGCCGTAAGCGTTGGCGCGCGAGATGGCGCTGGGATTGAACTCCGACTCCTGGCGAATGAGCGACGCGACCAGATAAGGATCGAGTCCGTTCTCTTCCGAATAAGTTCGCAGCGAATCCCAGTAGGGGCGTGGGAACAGGCCTTGCCAGTACGGCGCGGGCAACTGGCTGACGTCCATCGCGAAGTATCCGCTGATGGCGCGCTTCAAGGCTTGCAAAGCGCGGTAATATTCCCCGCCGTCGGTATAGATCTTCGCAATCTCGATCATCTCCCAGCAAGGGCCGGTGGTGGTGCCGGCCTGCAGCTCGCGCACGGCGAGGTCAGTCACGCCGGCGTTCTCCAGCAGCTTGGCGCGGTTGTAGTGGAGATCATCTTCCGGCGGATCCACCATCTGCGAGATGGGATCGAGCGGGGCCATCGACGAGACATGCGACAACGCGGCGACGGTGACCGGCGGCGCAGCCGGCATTGTAGCCAAACGCTTGCGAGCCAGAACACCGTAGTAATAGTTCTTGTAACGCTCAGAGAGTTTCACATAATACGCGCGCGCGATGCCGTAGTCGCGATCGTCCTCCGCCATACGGCCGCGCCAGTACATCGCATTGGAAACTTCATTGGTTCCCGGATAGAACTCGACCTGTTCCTCGAAGTATTTCTTGGCCTGATCGTTGCGCCGCTGCATGTAGGTCAGCCAGGCGCACTTCCAATGCGCATAGGCCGCCTTGGTACCGTCGGGAAAGCGCTCGTGAATCTCGCGGTAGTAGTCGAGAGCGCGGTCGTAATCCTTGCGCAGCAGGTACATGTTGCCGGTCGACAGCAGAGCCTCTTCCAGCCATGGCGACTTCGGCGTGCTGGCGCGCATATGCTCGAGGATGGTGCTGATCGAGGCATCATCATTGGCGTTGCGCGCGATCTCCATCTGCTGATACCACTTTTCTGCGCTGGCATCGCTACCGTCGTCGGGAATCTGATCCAGCGCCTCGCGCGCCATCTTCGTATTGCCGTCCTTCATGTAGGAGTTGGCAAGCTGGATCAATCCCGCTGAACGCTGGCCGGCAGGAGCGAAATCGACGACCTGGCGGTATTCCTCCGCGGCTGCGGGATAGCGCTTGGCTTTGTACAACGCGTCGGCCCGCTGGAGGTGCTGAGCGTAAGTGACCGGCGGAAGCAAAGCCTCTTCCGGAATTTTGCGTAAATCAGTTTGCGCCTGATCGGCGAGGTAGCTGGTCGCGTACTCGTAATAAACGCGTTGCAGGATTTCCGCGCCATTGCGACCCTGCCCGTTCTGCACGTAAGCCTTGCCCAGGAAATACTCCGTCTCCGCGCTGGCTGGCGTGCGATAAGCCTCCAGCAGCTTGACGGCGTCGGCCGGCTGATTCAACGCCAGCAGCGCCTTGGCGTAGGCGATGGTCGCATCGTGATCGTAAAGCGAGTCCGGAAAACGCGTGCCGAAATCGCGCAGATAGGCGATCGACTCTTCGGGATTGTTGCTCAGCACATAGGAGTTGCCGATAAAGAAGGCGACGTAGTCTTTGAGTTCGCCGATCTGCGGTTGCGCCTTCTGCAGCGCAGCGATGGCGGCGGGATATTGCGCGTCGAGATAGTGCGCGTAGCCAATGGCAAACCAGGCCAAGGCGCCAGCTTCGGTCCCGGCATGAGCACGAGCGTAGTTCTCGACACCCGTATATGCAGCCGCAGTGCGAAATTCCACTAACTGCCGCGCCATGGGCCGCAGATCAGCAGACGCCACAAAGCTTCGGTGCATCTGATGCGCACGCGCCGCCGTGACTTTCTTGCGCGAGTGCGAGTGGGTGGCGGTGGACTTCTTGGTGGCAGTCGATTTGTGCGTCGTCGAAGAAGTCGAGGATGTCGTTTTCTTCTTCTGCGAGGAAGACGAGGCCGATGTGGACGACGATGAGCTGTTGTCTTGCGCGAGCAGCAGATCGCCCGGCACGATCAGTGCACAGGCCAGAGTGGTAACGAGAAGGCGGCTCCGAAACATCGCTGGTATGAAGTTTAGCGCGATTGCGTTGTCACAGCATATGACGATTCGTGTACAAAATCGATTCCGGATGAATCCAGGTACGGAGTGCTTCCGTATCAGAGATGGGCAACGCGTAGAGGAACCGCAGATGCCTCGTCGGACTGAGGTCGTCCTGGGAATGACAATTTTAGGGTAGGGCTCATGGCTCGCTTTAAAACACAGCCCTTCGCTCACGGTTCGCCCAATCCGTCCCGAATGGGTACAATGGGCAGAGTAATTGATTCACCGTTCCAAAATCCTGAATCTGCTGAAACATGGGGACCATCCAACCCAAAGTAGCTGAACCGGCCGGCGACGAGCTGGCACTGGTTCATGCGGCGAAAGCCGGCGACATCAGCGCTTTTGAGCAGCTGGTGCACCGCTATGACCGCAATGTTTTCCGGATTGCGCAGCACATCACGCAGAACCGCGAAGACGCGGAAGACGTGGTGCAGGACGCGTTCCTG
>JASHXK010000602.1 GCA_030043575.1 Terriglobales bacterium | reverse complement strand
TACCTCAAACGAGGCCCCGGTGAAGTTCGTACCCTTGAACTCTCCTGCTGGATACACCACACAAACCAGCGCGTCCATTGCGCAAATCGGAATGTAGGTCTTGGGGCAGGCCTCGATGTTGCCGTTCGTACAAATCTGAAAGTCGCTGGGATAAGAAAAGCGGCACGCGCCGTCAGAGCTGCTGAAGGTCGTGCTCGTCTGGGCGTTGCCGTAGGTGGCCAGCCAAGCCCCAGCCAACACTAACCCGGTAACACGTGATCGTGCCCTGCTCATAGGCAGAGTATTCGCGAGCTGGGTGCAGGTCCAGCGTGGCTTGACCCGGTTTCCTACCTGATGGTCGCACCAAGGCGACCGTCGTCCAGCTTCTGACAGACCCGAAAATTCAAGGTCTCCGGCGGATGCGGCCGGCGAGGTCCGGGTAGCGGATGGGCCGCAGTCCGGAGCGCCCACCACGGCCGCGGCAGCTGACACGTCAGCCTCGCCATAGTCACGATGACAAGGCCCATAAATAATCCGAACCACTCTACCGCCTGGCTATCTTGGCGGAAAAATTCATTAATGAACGAGCAGGCGCGCACAACGTAAGCCCGGTCCAGAGCAACGATGTTCTGCAGCTGAAGGACAAGGATGAATACGGCGACGGCAAGAAACACCACCGCAGTCGCACCCAGGAAAAACACCACGTCCACCATCGCCCTTTTCATCGCGGCAACTCTACCCTTGCTTGTTATAACAATCTATAGCGTTTAACGGCAAAAGACCGACACATCTACAGGCCATTGCAATATTGTTAGATGCCATGTCTGGGCCATTGCGGTAATCCGACTTTCTTCCACTTCGTGAGAGGGCTAGCGCCGTTTTTCGACACGGAATTGGCTGGGCGTTCTCTGTGGGAGAACAAAGAAATGATGCACAAATTGGCGTACCATGGGAACCTGAACCCGGATTTTTCCGAAAGACATCTGATGTAGCACCCGCTCCGTCAAAGAACAGGGGAGTTCGAGAATTGGTCTTGCGCCAGAATGTGCGCCACCCGGCCCTTGGCCTCAGTGGATATATCTTGCGGATAATGTGTGGGTTGCTGTGCGCCTTGCTACTGATGCCGGTGGCTCGGGCGCAGCAGTCGGCTCCCAACGAGGCAGGTGGTAGCTCGACTTCTCCGAGTGCAACAAGCTCGACGTTGCAGCCCAATCCGCAAAGCTCAGGCCGCATTTCTGGCACCGTCCTGGATGAGCATGGCGCACTTGCTGTCGGCGCTGAAGTACAGCTTACTTTCGCTGGGCAATCGCAGCGGCATGTTACCTCGGGCGCTAACGGAGAATACTCATTCAGCGACCTTCCCGCCGGGCCTTTTCAACTCACGATCACGGCTCCTGGTTTTGAGGCTAAAGCCTTCTCGGGCGTCCTCAATCCGGGCCAGGCTTTCGTCGCGCCGTCGCTCACACTCAAAATCGCCTCCGCCACCACCGACGTTCGCGTCGGAGGCAACACCGAAGAAGTCGCCGAGGAGCAGATCAAGCAGCAGGAAAAGCAACGCGTCCTGGGCATCGCGCCCAACTTCTATGTCAGCTATATCCCCGATGCTGCTCCTTTGAACACTAGGCAGAAGTTCCAGCTGGCCTGGAAATCATGCATCGACCCGATGACCTTCGTCGGTGTCGGTATTCTGGCAGGCTTTGAGCAGGCCGCCGACGACTTCAGCGGATATGGCCAGGGCGCGCAAGGATACGCCAAGCGCTTCGGCGCCGGCTATGCCGACAACTTCATCGGGACGTTCATGGACAGCGCCGTCTTCCCGGCGTTGTTCAAGCAGGATCCGCGCTACTTCTATCAGGGTACCGGCACGACGAAATCGCGCTTAGTTCACGCGCTTGGCAACGCGGTAATTCGCAAGGGCGACAACGGCAAGTGGCGGCCGAATTACTCCGCCTTTGTTGGCAGTTTCGTCGCTGCCGGCATCTCTTATACCTACTATCCGCCCAGCGATCGCGGCGGTGGTTTACTGGCTGAAAATGCGCTGATCACCATCGGCGGCGGCGCCGTGGCCGGCGTCTTCCAGGAGTTCGTCCTGCGCAAGATAACTACCCACGCCAAGGACCACACCGCGTCAGGTCCATAAACCACCCTTGTGGCCGCGTCGCTCGCAGTGCTGAGCGATAATTGCCACATGCCGTCAAAGATGTCCTTTGAATTACAGCCGACGCTGCGGGGCAAACTCATCGAACTGCGCCCGCTGCGCCCTGATGACTATCGCGCGCTTTACGCCGTCGCCTCCGATCCGTTGATTTGGGAGCAGCATCCCGCCAGCGATCGCTACAAAGATGAGGTCTTTCGAGAGTTCTTCCGCCAGGCGCTGGATTCCGGCGGAGCCTTCGTTGCCATCGATCGCAAGTCTGGCAACGTGATCGGCTCTTCTCGCTTCCACAACTACGATCCGGCAAACAGCGAAGTGGAAATCGGCTGGACGTTTCTGGACCGCTCGCACTGGGGAGGAGTCTACAACGGCGAAATGAAAGAGCTGATGTTGCGGCACGCCTTTCGTTTTGTCGATCGCGTTGTCTTTCTCGTCGGCCCACAGAATCTGCGCTCGCAAAGGGCCGTGGAGAAGATTGGCGGTGTGCGCAAAGGATCGCGCCTGAACGCCGAAGGCCGCGATAGCGTTCTATTCGAAATCACGGCCTCAGCCTTTGCTGAGAAATTCGGGCAACCGCGCAGCCGATCTCGCCGCTAAATCGTTGGCTGCCTCACCAGGTTGATGCTATCTCCGCCTGCCGCGATAGAATATCCAGTCGCATTTTGGAGAGATTCTTATATATGGCTACAACACTTACCCGCACTGATCCGCTCTCATTTCTTACCGATCAACTGAACGACCTCAAGCAGAAAGGCACCTACTTCAAACTGCGCGTGCTCGACGACGAGCAGGCGCCGGTCTGCACCTTCGACGGCAAGAAGGTGATTAACCTTGCTTCCAACAACTATCTCGGCCTGACCACCCACCCCAAGCTGCGCGAAGCCGCGTTGAAAGCCACCAAGGAATTCGGCGTTGGGTCGGGCGCGGTGCGCACCATCGCCGGCACCATGAAGATCCACATGGAACTGGAAGAGAAAATCGCACGCTTCAAGAATGTCGAAGCCTGCGTGGTCTTCCAGTCCGGCTTTACCGCGAATGCGGGCACGGTTTCTGCGATCCTCGGCAAGGAAGACTTCATCATCTCCGACGAGTTGAACCACGCCAGCATCATCGACGGTGCACGGCTCTCTCGCGCCAAGATCAAGGTCTTCCGCCACAAGGATGCCGGCCACGCCGAGGAGTTGCTGAACGAAGTGAAGAACGAGCCCGGCCACAAACTGGTCATCACCGACGGCGTCTTTTCCATGG
>JASHXK010000601.1 GCA_030043575.1 Terriglobales bacterium | reverse complement strand
TGGCTTATACTGCGCTCAGAGTAGGCGAGCGCAAGGATGTTCCTATGCACGACCCCCGCGGGCATATTTCCCCTGGCTATGCCGGTGCTGCGATAGCTCAGTTGGGATTGGACGGCCAATGGCTGACGGCCAATGAAGGCATGTGCGATCTGCTGGGCGCACCCTTCGCGGAATTTTCCCGAGTTCCGTTCGATGAGCTTTTCCAGGTCGAGGACGAGCAGGAGGAGGGTCTCCGCACACGGCTGCTGTCTGGCGAGATTGCGCAATACACATCGAAGCGGAAAGTTCGTCGCGCCAATGCCCACGCTGCGCAGGTTGAAGTGGTTTTTTCGCTGATGCCCGGGGGAGCCGGCGAGGTTTCGTACATTTTCGCTGGAATTGACGACCGGAGCGCATTGCGTTCCGCCGAAGCAGCTCTCCGCGAATCGGAGACGGCTCGCCATGAGCTTGCGCGCCGGCTGACGAACGCGCAGGAGAAAGAGCGAACTCGCATTGCCCGCGAGCTCCACGATGACATCGGCCAGTCGCTGGCCATTCTGAGAATTCAAATGCTGCGCGCCGGCCAGCCGGTGTCGGGGATGATGGGCAAACGGCATCCCAGCATTACCGACCTGTGCAATGATCTCAAGCTGCTGGCGGAAAAGGTTAGCCGCATCTCCCACCAGCTGCACTCCTCCGAGTTGGAGTATCTGGGCCTGGCGGTGGCCATTCAAAGTCACTGCCGCGAATTTTCCGCGAAATACAAGATTCCGGTGGAGTGTTCCTGTACCAACCTTCCCGAAGATCTGGACAGCCTGCTGGCCCTGAGCTTGCTGCGCATCGTGCAGGAAGCCCTGCATAACGCGGCCAAGCACAGCCAAGCCAAGTCGATGCAGGTGGAGGTAAAGGCAACGGACGCCGGCTTGTCGCTGCTGATCGCCGACGACGGGATAGGCTTCGATCTGGAAGAAGCCAAGCTGGCCGCGGGACTGGGCCTGATCTCCATGCGCGAACGGGTCCATCTTGCCGGGGGCGAGTTTGAGATTACCTCGGCCCCCGGCAAGGGGACGCGCATTACGGCTCGCGTTCCTCTTAACGACGCCCCGCCGGAGCCGGTGGCATCCGCAAGATAGAACCGCACCGAAGCGGCGATCCTTGGCGGAACGGCCTACTTCAATTTGGCGTATTCGGCCCTGGCTTGTTTCAGGATAGGTATGCCGGGGTCGGCGTCTTTCCAGAGTGCCAGGAAATCCTGATAGTGCGTGCGCGCAGCATCATGGTCGCCCATCATCTCTTCCGCCCGCGCCAGTTGGAGCTGAGCCAACGAACCGAGTATGGAGCTGTTCACCAGCCCTGGGTGCTGAATCAGTTTATTGAATTCGTGGGCCGCCTCAGCACCTTGTGCGGTGGCGAGATAGGCTAAACCCCGAATGTAGGCGGGCTGCATGCTGCCAAAGGATACATCTGCCAATTCATACTTGCTGGCCACCGTGAGGTCCTTCAGGGCCTCAGCGGGATCGTGGCGATTCATGGCGATGATGGCGCGAACCGTCGGTACCACATAACTTTGCACAATGGTGTCGAACGGAGCCTGCTGCGCGAGCTCGTCGCACAACAGCGAGGCGGATTGGTTATCTCCTGCCAGCGCGAAGGTGAGCGCCGCCTGCTGCACGACAAATCGGGTGCGGCTTGTCGCTAACGCTTGCGCAGCCAGCTTGCGCGCGGACGCGCTGTTGCCAACGGTAGCTTCGCTGTAAGCCGCCCTGATCTCGTACTCGGCGACTGCATCCGGATTGCTTTGCCGAGCCAGCGCCTTGGCCTGTTCGAATAAGTTGCGTCCCTTGTCAAATCGACCGTTGTAGATCTCAGCCTCGGCGGCCTGGGCCAGAAGCCTGTCCTGGAATCCCGTCGTCGCATTGCCCGTGCGCACCAGTTCGTCCATGGTAGCGGTATCGCCTTGTACGAACGCCAATCGATAGCGGGTTTCGCGGAGGATCACATCGTCAAGATTACGGGCGCGCGCTTCGTCATAGGTGGCCTTCGCCTCGTCAAAACGATTCAGGTAAAGGTAGGCCAGCATAAGATTGGTATAGCTGCCGATTCCGCCTGGGCTGAGCCGCATTGCCTCTGCGTTCTGTGGCACCGCCTGCTCAAACTGTCCGGTGTCCAGATAGAGGAGACCCAACCTCGCGTAGGGAGCCCAATCTGCCGGATAGAGCTCGGTCCATTCCTTGCAGGTGGCAATCGTCTTTTCGCGATCTCCGGTCGCATGCTCATAGCCGGCTTCTATGTAAAGCCGCTCGCGTTGGCTCACCCGGTTGCGCAGTTCGTAGGCCTTGCGGAAACTTTCCAGTCCCTTGTTGGACTGCAGGGTATTCATGTAAATGGCCGCCAGGTCGGCGTAAGCCATGGCAAAATTGGGGTCGAGTTGAACTGCCCGTTCCATGTACGGCAGCGCTGCGGCATCGCCCTTTTCCCGTCCCACCCGATGAGCCTGCGAGAAAGCTTGCAGCGCCTCCAGCGACGAGGTCGTGGCCTCTTGCAGAGGCGCACCGAATTTCTGTATGGAGGGCAGAGATTCGCCTAGCCGTTGGCGTAACTGCCGCCCCGCATCACCCAGGGCTTTGATAACCTCATCGCGATCCCTGGCCTCGATCTCACTGCTCGCTATTTTCGAACCCGTCTGACAATTCAGAGCCTCCAAGTCCAGCTGGTACTGTTGCCCAACTTGCGCGATTGAGCCTGCGACCAAAGCCTGGCTGTTGGTCCGCAGGCAAACTTCGCGCGCGACCTCGCGCGACAGCCTCTCGTCGAGCGGCTTCTCCATCTCCTTGAGCGCAGCGGCGACTCTTCGATCCGATACCACGTTCAGATACGGAGATTGCCCCAAGTCGACGACCAGCGCCTGGCGCAGTGTTCCGTCAAAGATGGGGTCTCCGGTTGTGTTGGCGAAGTCGGCCACAACGATGCTCTCTTGTGTAGTAAGGGCGCGGGTCCTGCGCGAATGAAGATAGAGACCGCCGGCGACAAGCATCGCCACCACCAGCAGCGTCGCTGCGCCCGTGAACGTCTTCCAGCGGCGCCGCGGTTTCGATATAGGCGTCACCGCCGATGGTGTCGGGCTTGCCTGCTCCTGAACCGATGTCCACGAGGGCTTGGACTCGCTCTTCCGGCTCCATTGATCTCCATTACTCGACGCCGTGGCTTCCGGCGGCATTGCGGCAACCGCAAGCTTGTGCGAATCAGAAGTCATCCGCAGCCGCTGCAGGTCAGCGCGAATCTCGCTGGCATGCTGATATCGTTGCTCACGACCTTTTTCCAGGCACTTGCCGATGATTCGCTGCAACTCGTCCGGTACGTCGGGATTGAGTTGGCGCGGCGGCTCGGGAGTCTCCTGCACGATCGAGAGAAACAACACCCCGGTGGTGTCGCCCTTAAACGGCGCCCGGCCGGTGGCCATCTCGTACAAAACAATTCCGAAGGAGAACAGATCGGTACGCTCGTCCAGCGGCTTGCCCAAGGCCTGTTCGGGCGACATGTAGGCCGCCGTGCCGAGGGCAGCCAGACCGCTGGTCATATGCGCGTCGTCGCCGAGGTTGCGGGGCGATCCGGCGCCCGCAGCGACCAGAGCCGCATGCTTCGGAGCCGTCTTCTTTGCCAGCCCGAAGTCCAGGATTTTGGCGCGGCCGCTGTTGGCGACAAAGATATTCGCCAGCTTGATGTCGCGATGGATAATGCCGGCGCTGTGCGCTGCCTGCAGGCCATCCGTCACATCCACGGCGATATCCAGCAGCCTGTCGTAAGCCAGTGGTCCACGCCGCACCAGTTCCTTCAAGGTGACGCCGTCGAGGAACTCCATCGCGATGAAGATCTTGCCGTCTTCTTCGCCGACGTGATAGATGGTGCAAATGTTGGGATGGTTCAGGGCTGAGGCGGCACGGGCTTCGCGAAGAAAGCGATCGCGAAGCGTCTCGTCGTGCGCGAGATCGTCCGGCAGAAACTTAAGCGCGACGAAACGCTCCAGGCGGGTATCGATGGCCTTGTAGACCACCCCCATCCCACCCTCGCCTAATTTCTCCAGAACTGTGTAATGCGATATGGTCGTGCCTACCATGGGCGCTTCGCAAACCTTCTGACACAAACCACTAATGCTAGGCATGGTTGGGTCATGGGTCAATCACACAGATAGGGGATGCAGCGGTAACTCACACAAAACGTTACCCTGCGAATGAATGGGCATGGGCGAGGCGCCGCAGGTTGCTCCTGCGGGAGGTATTCCGCTCGGCGGCGAACGGGCCCGCATGTCCTGGCTCTGGACCTGTGGTCTATCACTTTTAACAGTTGGGGGCTTGCAGTTTTGTAAGTTGGACGGGCTGAGCTTCGCCACTAACATGTAGTTCGTTCTATGTTCAGGGGAAACGCGAAATGGCGCGCCTCGGGTCCCGTCGTCATTTGCAGTAGAAAAAATCGAGCAAGATTCGGAAGGGAGTTAGTCAGGTGAAAAATCCTGCGGTAAAGCTCTGTGGGCTCGTGGTTCTCGTCCTGTCAGTACTGGCGGTGGCACAGGAGAAACGGCCGAATGTCCTGCTCATCGTAGCCGATGACATGGGTTGGTCCGATGCGGGAGTGTACGGGGGCGAGATCTTCACGCCCAACCTCAACCGGCTCGCCAGCCAGGGATACCAGTTTCTGAACTTCCACGTAGGTTCGATGTGCGCGCCCACGCGCAGCATGCTGATGACCGGCGTGGACAATCACGTGGTTGGCATGGGCAACATGATCGAGCTGGTGGCCGACAACCAGCGTGGCAAGCCGGGATACGAGGGCAGACTGAATGGCCGTGCCGTGACCATCGCTACGCTGTTGCGCGATGCCGGATACCACACGTATATGGCCGGCAAATGGCATTTGGGATACACCCAGCAAACCTTGCCTGCCTCGCAAGGTTTTGAGGATTCCTTCATCCTGGCGGAAGGCGGCGCCGATAATTACGAGAAGAAATCGTACTCGCCAACCTATCCGACCCCTCCGCATTTCTTCGATGGCTTGAAAGAAGCGGAGCTGCCGGCCGATTTCTATTCGAGCCAGTTCTACACCGACAAGATGATTGGCTGGATTGACTCGAACAAGGGCGATGGCAAGCCGTTCTTCGCTTATCTTGCCTATCAGGCCGTGCACATGCCGTTGCAGGCGCCCGATGACTACACGCAACGGTACCTTTGGACGTACGATGCCGGCTGGAACAACATCAGGAAATTCCGCTATCAGCGCCAGGTTGCATTAGGGATCGCGCCAGCCGGTTTGCAGCTTGCGACTCCTTCAGTCATTCCTGCATGGGACAGCTTGCCCGCTGACGAACGCCGGATGGATGCCAAGCGCATGGCGGTGTATGCCGGCATGCTGGAGTACATGGACATGAGCATTGGCCGGGTGCTCGAGTATCTGAAGCAGAAAGGCATGCTCGACAATACCATCGTGATCTTCATGAGCGACAACGGCGGCGAAGCCCATGAGTTGATGGATCACTTCCCGGAGTATTACGCCAAGAACTTCAACCTGACCTACGAGCACCTTGGTCAAAAGGGTAGCTTTGTGGAATACGGTCCAGCCTGGGCGAACGTCTCCATGACTCCATTCTCCAGCTTCAAGTCTTCCGCATCGGAAGGCGGAGTACGGGCGCCGCTGATCGTTTCCTACCCGAAAGCGATTCCCATGGGCCAGCGCACGGATGCGTTTGCCAGCGTCGTGGACGTCGTACCGACCCTCCTGCAATTCGCGAATGTCAAGCCGTCCTCCACCTCGGTTCCGCTTGCTGGGCGAAGCATGGTGGCGCTGCTGACCGGGCAATCCGACCAGGTGTATCCCAGCGATGCGTCCATCTCGCAAGAACTCTCGGGCGGTGCGGCCGTGTACCAGGGAGATTACAAGCTGGTTCGCAACATTCCGCCGTACGGTGACCGGAAGTGGCACTTGTATGACCTGCGCACCGATCCGACCGAGTCGAAGGACCTGGCCGCCAGCGACCCCGACCGGGTTAAGTCGATGAGTGCGGCTTACGCAGAGTACGTGAAACAGAATGGCGTCATCGAGGTTCCCGACGACTACGACATCACCGCCCAAGCGACGAAGAACGCCAACGCGAAAGCCGGTAAGCACTGACGCCGTGCCCGCACGAATTCTTCCAGCGGAGGTCGTTATGGGCTTGCGTCATTGCTGTGTTTCGGCTCTCAGAGCATTGTTGTAGGCGCCATCTATCACTTTAACCTCTAGCCGCTTGCAGTTTTGCAAGTTGAAGAATTGGCCACGGTCGCTAACATGAGGTGTGTACCGATGTTGTGTGCGAAAGGCGAAGTGGCGTGCCTCGGATCCGGCTCCTGGTTGCAGTTGAGAATCCAGCAATTCGGCAAACACTACTTGAGTTAGTGCAGGAACACCACGATGTAGTGGCGATCGCCGGGGAGGGGAAGTCCGTTCTGAAGGAAGTTGAGGCGGCGCAGCCCGATGTGGTCCTGCTGGGCGTCGCCTTTGATGGCATCAGCGGCTTTGAGATCGCTCGACGCCTCCGCCAGTCCCCAAGTCAAGCCAGGATTATCCTGCTGTCTCTCCACGAGTCACCCGACATGGTGCGGGCAGCGGTTGCCGTCGGCGTCTCCGGCTATGTCTTCCTATCGCGGCTGCTTGACGATCTGCCCGCAGCGATCGAGACCGTCTCCCAAGGGCGAATCTTCGAACCATCGCTCTGACGGCGGATCGTAAAGCTATTTTCCTGACAACAATGAGAAAGGCGGCGCTTGAGTCGAGCCTGCTGCCCGCCTCTTGAACGCCGCCGATCCTGGATGTCACAAAGTTGTCTGCCGGCCAACGATCCTACTGGCCGCCGCCACCCAGAGTGAAGTTGATACCACCGAAATACTTGAAGTTGTTCTGGGTCGACGAGTAGTTAGCGATATGGTTGGATCCGAAATGAGTCAGCAGGTAGTCCACTTCGACGGGACGAATCTCGATGTGACTATTCAACGGAATGTCCAAACCGCCGCCAAACTCCATCGCAAAGCCGTTGTTGCTGCCATATCCGTTCTTGGTGCCGCAGCCGTTGTTCTCGATGCAGCCGATCAGCGTACCGTAACCATTGGAGTGGGCTGCGCCAAACAGGCCCTCACCGAAGGGCTGAAACTTGCCGCTGTGCTTCTTGATCTGCGGGCCGAACATGTAGGTAAAGGCATTGCCGCTGACGTTCACTGAGCCGTAGCCTTTCTCTCGGAGAAAGTTGTTCCAGCCCGTGCCACCGGTGTAGCCCATGAAGTCGGCTTTGATACCGAAAATGGAACTGAAGTTATAGACAAACGCACCGCCGCCACCGTTGAAGTTCTGGCTGCTGGCGATCTGGGGGTTGAGGTTGACGTACGAATAACCGCCTGCCAGCTCGACTTTCGGGTACTCGGTCTGTGCTGCTGCCGCGAGGGTTACCAAGGCCACGAAAACGAATAGGCAGATTAACTTTTTCACTGCTAGCCTCCTCTAACGAAGTAGATTGACCATCCCGCGGTCCTACGGACAAGCTTCGATTTACTGTTTTTGCGGGGGACAACTACATGCTAAGTGGCCGCCGATGGGGGGAGAACTGGCAAAACTGTTAGTGCGGCCACGAAAATCTGCAGGTGCGCGAGCTATTCTTTCGCGCTCACCGCCTAACTCTTTCTACTACCATCCCTAAAATCTCGACGTGGTTTCGCCGGCCAACCGATGCTTCAGAACAGGTAGATCAGGTTCACCGCCATGGTGAACTGCTTGGAAACCCAGTAATCGTCTCGCTGAAACACGTCCTTGTTCGACAGGTCAAGACGTATGTCGCCGCGAACCACAAACTTGCCGTCCAGCTTCTTGAAATGTTCGTTCACCTTCGAGAGCTTTGCCGCGAAGTCATACTCCGGCGTCAAGGTGAATTCGTGAAGCGTCTGAGGAATGCCCAAGCGAGTGCCTCCGCTGTCGTTGAAGACTTCGCCGCGAAATGCCAGCGAGAAGGCGGGAGTGAAGGCGTACTTCGAGTATCCGACCAGGCTTTTCCAGATGGCGTCCCACCCGATCGCGACGCCGTTCTCCTCATGCGCGTACAGCGAATCGAAGCCGAGGTTCAGCCTGGGCGTGGTTTTCCAACTGCCCACCAGTTCAAAGGCATTTCGATTGTCGATATCGTCGTGGGGCAATGCCGGCCCATGAATCCAGTTGAAGTAGAACGTGGTGCTCTTGGTGGGAGTCAGAACGGCCTGCCCACCATAGGAGTATGCGTGATTGAAGCGCTGGAATTCATCCCAACCGTTGGTCACCAGAAACATGGCCGAGATCGTACTGCCGAAGGCATAGGTGGCTTTCACGCCGGTGTTGGTGAATGGCACGCCGAATCCGAACAGGAAGCTGCGGCTGAATTCATCGTTGTAGCCGTCGTACCCGCCAATCACCTCCGATCCCATGTGGGTGGCGAACTTGCCGGCGTCAAAGCGCAAGCCCTTGCCCAGCGGCGCGATGTAGCTCACATACATCTCAGGAATATCGAAGTTGCCGGCCTTCATAGTCTGGCAATTGCGAAACAACCCATAGGCCGCCGTAACCTTGGGCACGGCTGATCCTGCGATCATGTTCAGGCGAAAGCCGAACTGGTTGGGCTTGTCGATCGCCCGCTGGATGACCAACTGCGCCATGTCCAGCTGCGGCTCTACGTCGGCGTAGTCGAAGACGCGATACTGGTTGATGCGAAAATCGGGATCGTTGGTGTTGTAGACGAAAGACAGCGACGCGAAACCGTTGACCGTAATTCCCCACCACGCCTGCGATTCGCTTGCGGCGGGAGCTACGGCGTTCCCGGAAGCATCGCCGGACTCGACCAACAAATAAACCGCTTCGGGGTGTTTCTCCGCCACCGGCGAGGCTCCCGCGCTCGCCGAGGTAGCCGGATCTTGCGCAAGCAGGAGCAGGGGCAATGCCGTCATTGCCCCTGCCAATCGAATCAACCGGCGGAAAGCTGGCTGCCCCAGCATAGGCTATTTTCTCGGCCCGACCAGCTCCGGTTCTTCTTGCGCGTCTTGTTGTTCGGCTCGCATCTTACGATCGCCGTTGAACAGCTCTTCCACTTCCAGCGTCTCGTAAGCGTGCTCACCGTGGATGGACTCATCCAAACCAATCTCCTCGCCCATCGCTTCCACCTTCACCGGAGTGAACATGTCGATGATGCGCAGCATGGCGTAGGTGAATCCGAAAGCCCAGAAGGACGAGAATACAACGGCGACGACCTGCTTCACCAGGAATATGGGATCGCCATACAGAAGGCCGTTGGCGCCGTCAGGATTGAAGGCTTTGTTGGCGAAGATGCCGAGCATAACGATGCCCAGAGCGCCGCCTACACCGTGGACGCCCCAAACATCCAGAGCGTCATCCCAGTGCAGCCGGTTCTTCATCTCAACCGCGTAGTAGCAGACCACCCCGGCGACCATACCGATGATGACCGCCGTGCTGGGCGACACATAGCCGGCGGCGGGAGTAACCGTCGCCAGTCCGGCTACGGCTCCGGTCAACAAGCCCAGGAACTTCGGCTTCTTCTCATTGATCCAGGCCATCAGCAGCCAGGCGACAGCGGCAAACGACGCGGCGACATCGGTGTTCAAGAAGGCCGTCGCTGTCACCGAATTGCACGACATCTCGCTGCCGGCATTGAATCCGTACCACCCGAACCACAGCAGCCCCGTTCCCAAAGCCACCAGCGGAATGCTGTGCGGACCACGATCCAGCACCCGGCGTTTTCCGACATACAGGACCGAAGCCAGGGCCGCGAATCCGGCGATGTTGTGAACCACGATGCCGCCGGCGAAGTCCTTAACCCCCCACTGCTGCAGGAAGCCTCCGCCCCACACCATGTGTACGAACGGGAAGTAAACCAAGGTCAACCAGGCGGTGAGGAACAGCATGTAGGCCTTGAAGGTGACGCGGTTGGTAAAGGCGCCCGAAATCAGGGCCGGCGTGATGATAGCGAACATCATCTGAAACGCGATGAAGACCATCGCCGGAACCGTGTCATTGGGCGACGGAGTATTCAGGCTGATGCCGCGCAGAAAGGCATTGTGAAAATTGCCGATGATGCCATGCCAATCGCCGCTGAAGCACAGCGAATAGCCGTAGGCATACCAGATCACGGTGGTCCAGCCCATGGAGACAAAGCTCTGGATCATGATGGCTAGAACATTCTTGCGGCCGACAAGGCCACCGTAGAAAAACGCCAGGCCCGGAGTCATGAGCATCACCAGGCTGGTGCATAGGATCATGAAACCGGTGTTTCCGGTGTCAAGGTGTAGCATTGGAACCTCCAGAAGAATCAGTGCGGTGAGGAACTGGACCTCTGCCCTGGACCAGGAGGGATGGGCAGGCACGCGCAGCGGCGCTGACGCCATGTGGCAGGCGGGAAGCTAAATTATTGTTGGACTTGCGTTGTGCCGGCGTCACGGCTCGACACACAACAGCCGAACAGCCGGGGAGCGTGCGTGCAGACCGGAAGATCGTAATTTGCCTCGGGCGCTATCGCTAGCGGGCAGAATTCTGGTTCCCGCGAAAAGCCTGCGCTTTGTCCCCGCGGTTTGTCTGTGTAACAGGTCACGGGCGCGGGTGACGGTGAACCAGCGCCTTGCTCCCACGCAACATCGGCGGCTTGCTGCTACACTGATAGCAGCATCTCCTCAGGCTCGCTCTTACATGGACGCTCCCGTCTACAAACGCATTCTGCTGAAGCTTTCCGGCGAGGCGCTGGCCGCCGGGCAGGGCTTTGGTGTCGACAACCAGCGCGTGCACGAAATCGCCGGCGAACTCGCCGAGGTCCACCGGCTCGGCATTGAGATCGCCATCGTCGTCGGCGGCGGCAACTTCTTCCGCGGCGTCGCCGAACAGGCCAAGCACATGGACCGCGTCTCCGCCGATCACATGGGCATGCTCGCCACCGTCATCAATGCTCTCGCCCTGCAGGATGCGCTGGAAAAGCAGGATGTCTTCACCCGCGTGATGAGCGCTATCGAGATGAACCAGGTGGCCGAGCCGTTCATCCGCCGCCGCGCCATCCGTCACCTGGAAAAAGGCCGC
This sequence comes from Terriglobales bacterium, assembly GCA_030043575.1. GTDB lineage: Bacteria > Acidobacteriota > Terriglobia > Terriglobales > Acidobacteriaceae > Bog-257. The sequence goes on along the minus strand of JASHXK010000601.1, from coordinate 1,750 downwards.
GTGGTCGTCTTCGGCGGCGGCACCGGCAACCCCTATTTCTCCACCGACACGGCTGCCTCGCTCCGTGCCATGGAGATCAAAGCCGACGCCATCCTCAAAGCCACCAAAGTGAATGGCATCTACTCCGACGATCCCGTGGTGGTCAAGGATGCCACCATGTACGAGCACATCAGCTACCTGGAGGTACTGCAGCGCGGCTTGAGGGTGATGGATGCGACGGCCATCGCGATGTGCCGCGAGAACAGCCTGCCCATCGTGATCTTCAATCTGAATGAGCGCGGCAACATCCGCCGCGTCGTTATGGGTGAGCGCGTAGGCTCGCTCGTCAGTCAGAAATAATTCGCCACCTTGCTGTTTTGCGATGAAGGCGGAGATCGCCCTCTCGATCGTTCACTGACTCGGCAATTCCCCTACTCCCACAATCTTCGAGTCGCTGCGAAACTTCTTGTAGTCGCGGTCGCTGACGTCCACGTCGACGTTGTAATCCTTCAGCAGCGCCACTCTCACGTCCACCTTTACCGCAACGTGCTGCTGCAGCCAGACTTCGTCATTCACCCGCACCTGCTCCAGAATTACCCGCGATCCCTTGTGCAGCCGCGCCAGAAATAATCCGAACGAAACCGTATCGATGCACTCCACATCCAGTTTGGCCACCTGCGAGTCGGCGCGATCGATCCACGCCCGAAAGCGCACCTTGGGCAGTATCTTCGCTTCCTTGTGTACCGGCTGGTATCCCGGCTTGGGGTCGCCGTCGATCACGTAATTGTCGCGCCCGTTCAGCGTCTCGGTCCCGATGAACTTGAAGTTGTACGCGTCGGCTACTTCGCGTACAAACTGCCGCTCCTCCTCGCGATCTTTCTCTTCCTTCTCCAGCCGCTTCTTGCGATCCCCGTCCGATTCGTTCTTGTGCTTGTCGATCAGCTTCTGAATCTTCTCGTCTTCCTTCTGCGCGTCTTTCGCCGAGAGCGGCTTGTCGTTCTTGGCCACCAGCTTCTGCACCTGCTCGCCGTAAATTTCCATCACCTCGGAGGTCTCGGTCTCGGTGGATTTCACCTCGCCTTTGCCGTTGAGATGATGCATCTCCTGCCGCTCGGTGTAGGTGTAGTCGCGCAGCATCTTGTCATTCTTCAGATCGTTCTCGGCGCACTGCCGGATCAGATCGCGGATCTGCTCTTGCGAAAGCGTGGCGGGCGTTGCTGAAGCAGCGGAGTCGGGCAGCTTGGCAATTGCAGGTGATGTCGCGGCCTTTGGTTTCGCCGTTGCGGATGAATTGCCGGTCGCGCCGGCTGGCGGAACGGTGGCAGGATCGCTCGGCTTGGCGGTGTCTTGCGCAATTCCCAAGGTCGCAGCGAGCAGAACCAAGATCAAACTGCGGAGGACTGCCATCGGAACACCTGCGCGGTTACAACCCATGGGCGGGTTCAAAGTTCTTCCCAGTGATACGAAGCACAGGCTGAAATAGTTTCCGACCGTTGTTGCTTTGTGTCAGGGCACGGCACAGGCCGGGTCAAGGTTCTTACCAGTGATACGAAGCGCAGGTTGAAGTAGTTTCTGATTGTTGTTTTGCTTTGTGTCAGGGCACGGCTTCAGCCGTGCCAAAGGAAATCCCATTGGGCCGGGGCTTTAGCCCCCGCGGCTTCGGCCACAGGGGCTAAAGCCCAGTTCTTATGCTTTTTTTGGCACGACCAAGGTCGTGCCCTGACACAAAACCTTCACACGAAACCAACGACCACGACGTGTCGCCGGGTGC
>JASHXK010000600.1 GCA_030043575.1 Terriglobales bacterium | reverse complement strand
CGGCGATCTCCAGGATGGGATCGGCTTCAGCTTTAATACGGATGAGTTCGCGCGCATCGTCGAGTGCGGAGATCCATTCGCGAAGATCGTAATAGGCCAAGGTTGACCTCGTGAGGAATCGGATTAGTAAGTCCGGGCACGATTATAGAAGCAAGGCGAGCCACTGTAGCTCGGACGGAAAGCAGATCCCTCGACTGCGGGCTCAAGCTCTCCGCCGGGATGACACATGGAACGTCGAACATATATAACAAAGCGCGTTGTATCAGGGCACGCCTTCATACGTGCCACGAGCGTTCAGAGAGAGTTGGGCTCCAGCCCCTGCCGACTACGGATTATTTGCAGCGCGAAAGCCCAGTCCATAAATCCGGCTGTTCGGCACGACTAAAAGTCGTGCCCCGATACAAAATCAGGTCGATCTAGGAACCAAATTCTCTAAGCATGGCGCTGATCTCGCGCATAGTAGCCGCTTGTTCGGCGAAGGTGAACGTGCCGTGATCGTGCATCTCGCGGGCGGCGCGGAGGAATGCGCCCAGAGCAACCCGGCTGAGTGTGCTGCCCACGCTGACGCGCTTGACGCCCATCGCCGATAGCTCTGCTAATCCCAGCTGCACTCCTTGCAATCCCATGACGACATTCACCGGCCGATCGACCGAGCTGACCACGGCAGCGATGTCTTCTGTTGTCGCGAGTCCGGGCGCATAGAGGACGTCGGCGCCGGCTTCCTGGTATGCCTGCAAACGCGAGATGGTGTCCTTCAGATCAGGCCGTCCGTGGAGGTAATTCTCGGCGCGCGCGGTGAGGGTAAAGGTGAAGGGAAGCAAATGCACCATCTCGGCCGCTGCTCGGACTCGGTCGGCTGAATGCTGCAGGCTGTAGATAGCATCGTCGTCGCGACCAGTTGCGTCTTCGATGGAGCCGCCGACGGCACCTGCCTGGGCTGCAAGGCGAATCGTCTCTGCGGCCGTTTCGGGATCATCGCCAAAGCCATTCTGCAAATCGGCGCTGACGGGCAGGTCGGTCGCCGAGGTAATTTCGGAGATATGCTTCATCATGCGATCGCGATCGACCGAGTTGTCGAGCTGTCCGACGGAGAAGGCATAACCGGCGCTGGTGGTGGCCAGCGCCTCGAAGCCGAGGTGCGCCAGAATTCGCGCCGTCCCGACATCCCACGGGTTGGGAATGATGAAAGCGAGATCGCGCTGATGGAGGGCGCGAAAGATGCGGCCTTTTTCCGATTGACTGGGCATAATCACCTTTCTGATTTTGCGGCCTGAGCAGCCGTCCTTATGTAAGCCCCAAGTGAAAAATGCGGGGATTCAGAAGGACATTCAGAACTGTGATGCCCATGCAGGAGCCGGGATTCCAGAACTTGTTCGCCCGCTCTTGCGTATGTTACAGAGGCTCCAGACGAGGCTTCGCTATACTCTTATGTCGTTTTGCGGCGATCGCGGTTGGCACGTCCAAGCACTTCAGACTATTTCGCAGAAAGGGAATCATGCGACATTCTCGCGTTCTCCCGGCGGTTTTGATCCTGGCTTCGACTTGCGCCGTTGCGCAGACCATCCCTTCCCTCCCAAGTACGCCGAAGCATCCCGTCGTCGATGAATATCACGGCGTCAAGGTCACTGACGACTACCGCTGGCTGGAAGACGGCAAGAGCCCGCAGGTGATTGCCTGGACACAGGCTGAGAATGCGCATGCCCGGGCAATCCTGGACGCTTTGCCGCTGCGCAATCAGGTCCGTGACTTCCTGAAGAAGCTGAACGAGAACAGTTCACCGGCTTTCTACGCTCTGCAGCTGCGCGGTGGCACGCTGTTCGCGATGAACTGGCAGCCCGGCAAGCAACAGGGCATGCTGGTCACGTTGCGCTCGCCGGATGATCTTGCCTCCAAGCGCGTCGTCCTGGATCCGATGCAGATCGATTCGACGAACTCTACTGCCATTCAGTTTTATGCGCCATCGCAGGACGGCAGCAAGGTAGCCGTATCGCTGGCGCAGGGTGGCAGCGAGCAGGGATCGCTGCACCTGTACGATGTGGCCACAGGCCAGGCGCTGCCTGATGTGATCCCGCGTGTTACTGCCATCGGCGGCGGCAGCGTCGTCTGGAAAGAAGATGGCAGTGGCTTCTACTACACGCACTACCCCAGCGAGGGTGAGCGTCCTAAGGAAGACTTGAACTTCTACCAGCAGATTTACTTTCACAAGCTGGGCACACCGCCGAGTCAAGATACCTACGTCCTGGGGAAGGATTTTCCGCGCATCGCGGAGACGGTGCTTAGCGCAAGCGAGGACGGGAAATATCTGCTGGCCAGCGTGGGCAACGGCGACGGTGGCGACTACGAACATTTCCTCTGCGGGCCCGACGGCAAATGGATGCAACTGACTCAGTTCTCCGATGGCGTCAAAGCCGTCGTCGTGGGCAGCGACGCGGTCTATATGCTATCGCGCGATGGTGCGCCGCGAGGCAAACTGCTGCGCGCCCCGCTGTCGTCGCCCGAGCTGAAGGACGCCAAGGTGATCGTACCGCAGAGCGCGGCCGTGATTCAGGATGTCCAGTACACACTTGCCGGAATGCAGCCGACATTTGTTCCGACGGCGACGCGTCTGTACGTAACTGAGCTGGTCGGCGGTCCGACCGAGATTCATGTCTTCGATCACTCCGGACGCGAACTGGGCACGGTTCCTTCGGAGCCGGTGTCGACCATTACCGACATTCTGCCACTGCAGGGCGATGAGATTCTCTTTGGGAACGTGAGTTACGTCGATCCGATGGCTTGGTTCCGCTACGATGCCACGACGAAGAAAGCGACAGCCACGGCGCTGCGCTGGACATCGCCGTACAGCTTTGCCGATGTCGACGTAGTCCGGGATTTTGCAACCTCCAAAGATGGAACCAACGTTCCGCTAACAATTCTGCGGCGCAAAGGGACGAAGCTGAACGGGCAGAATCCAGCGGTGCTGACCGGATATGGCGGATTCAATCTGAGCACGACACCGTACTTCGATCCGGTTGGACTGGCGTGGATCGATGCCGGCGGAGTCTATGCGATCGCGAATACTCGCGGCGGCGGCGAGTTCGGCGAGGAGTGGCATCA
>JASHXK010000599.1 GCA_030043575.1 Terriglobales bacterium | reverse complement strand
TACCCGTGCAGCCAACTCATGATTTCATCCGTGGAAGCAGTGTTGGGAAACGCGACCCAGGAGGCCTTGTCGTCGACGAACACCAGCATCTCCGGCCGTGCTTTCTCGATCTCTTCCTCCATTTGCTGTTGCAGAGCAACGCCATATTTCGGCACCAGAACTGGGTAGGTACAAACATGCCCGGTGGCCGAATGCCGATGCGAGTAAAAGAAGACCTCAGGTTCCGAGCCCAGAACTCCCACGGTCGCATCCGCAGTGGTATTGGCCTCGATGTAACGTGAAATCTCAATGGCTTCGGGAAAGGGATTGAAACCGTACACCTTCCGGCTGGCCTCGATGGGATCAAGACGGAAGAGAAAATCCCGCTGCCGATAAATGGCCGACGCAACTGCGACCACAAATATCAAGATCGGAATCGCGGCAACCGCACGCGACCGAGTCCTGTTCAGCAACGCTTCCGTCGCGCACGCTACCGTCATCCCAGCCAGCAACGAAACCGCAGGCAGCATAAGAATAAAGTAGTGCTCGCGAAAGTACAGTCCTGCGGAGACGGCAAGAAAAGAACACACCAGAAACGAGACGGAGAAAAACATCTGGGAGCGTGCTCTTCGGCTCCATAGAAAAGCTGTCAAGCCCACGGCTGCGATCAGCCAAATTCCCGCGGCAGGTCCAATGACAGCAGCGGCCTTTTTCTGCAGTTGCTCTAAGCCGTATGCCAAGCTCGCGTTCGTGCCGTATTGGCGCGCATAACTGAACGTCCAGAACCAGAAGTCGCGAAGACTGCCGGACTTCCACATCAGCAGGCAGACCACGACCAATGTCAGCGCGCTTCCGCATAAGAGCGCTGCCATCTGTCGTGGCAATCCCTTCCATCCGTTCGTGCGACCCTCCCGCAGCAGGTACAGGACGGCGAAGACAAGAAAGAGAATGCCGGGCTGCTTCATTTGAAAGGCCAGCCCCAGTAGCACGCCTGAGCAAAAGAACAGCCAGCTCTTGCCGGTCTCCAGCGCGTCCAGCAGTAACACGAGCCCCGCCATAGCTCCGAGCACTACAAAATGAGTTGCATGCCCCGCGAAGCCTACCACCGATGGACTTGTCGACAGCAGCGCGTAACTGGCCGCCGCAACCATTCCTGCCAGTTGCCCGAAAAGGCGGGCGCAGAGCAGGAAGACGAACACGGTGGTGGCGGCGTTTGCCAGGATCAATCCCAGGTGAACTCCCGCCGGAGTCTGTCCGAACAACCCGAGTATCACCGCGTAAGCGGCGTATGTTCCTGGCATCTTCAGCGTATAAAGATGTTTGTATAACGGCAGGCCCTGCTGAATCAGCTGACCTCCGTAAGCGAACTCGCCCTCGTCACGCTCCAGGGGCATGTCGCGCAGGCGGTAGCGAACAAGGCCGGCGGACACGAGTGTCACCAGCACTAACGCGTACGTGAGATACGGCGAAAACCGCCACTGCGGCTGAGACGCGGCTTCGAGCCCAGTCTCGGCCGGGCGATTTTCTGTAGGCAGGCCAACGGGTGCAGCAGACATGCGCGAGGACATCGTTACCGGAATCTCCGCTTGGCTGGAGCCCACTCACTGTACACTAGATCGCCGAGATCTTGTACTCAGTGCTAGCCAAACGGCGCAAATTCTAAGCCAGACCGTCAGGTGGCCCGCCCTACCACATCCGACTCTCGAATGAGATAACACTTGGGTGCCCCAGGTATCGCGGGTTCGCGATCCGGGACTGCGCTTGAGCGCCCGTCATTGATCAGAGATTGAAATGATGTGCATAGCTGATGCATACTGATGCATATGAGAACGACTTTGAATATCGACGATACCCTTCTCCACGAAGCGGCCCGGCTTAGCGGGATTGCTGAGAAGACCGCGGTCGTCCGTGCAGGGCTGGAGGCGTTGATCGCCAGGGAAAGCGCCAGGCGGTTGGCGGCTTTAGCTGGCAGCGATCCCGGGCTGCGAGGAATCCGCCGCCGCCGGCGCACCCGCCCTCGCGCAATTCGTGGCCATGCTGATTGATACGTCGGTTTGGGTGGAGCATCTGCGGCGGGGCGACTCCGCGCTCAGCGCACTTCTCCATCGAGACGAAGTCGAATGCCACCCATTCGTCATCGGAGAACTTGCCTGCGGCTCTCTGCGTCGCCGATCAAAAGTGCTGACGCTGCTGCAAAGGCTGCCACAATTGCCGGTAGTTGGCCATGAGGAGGTGCTGGCGTTTATTGAGCGCCGCCGCTTGATGGGCCGTGGAGTCGGTTGGATTGATGCCCACCTACTCGCCTCGGCAGCGCTCAGTAATACGCTGCTCCGGAGTCGCGATCGGCGCCTTGCGGAAGTAGCTCGAGAGCTGCATCTTTGCGCTGAACCGTAGTTCCTAAAGTCGCATTTCAATGAACCATCCCGCGCTCCTCGTCATTGACCTGGTGAACGACTTTCTCGACTCGTGGCCTGCCGCCGCTCGCGAGCGTCTCGTCCGCTCGACCAACGAACTGATCGTGCTCATGCGGGCCGCAAATTATCCGGTGATCTGGGTGCGCCAGGAGTTTGAGGCTGATCTGCATGACGCTTTCGTGGAGATGCGCGCGAAAGAAATCCGCATTACCATCCGTGGTACACGCGGGGCGCAAATTGCTTCTGAACTAACCGTCGATCCCTCCGACGCCGTCGTCATCAAGAAACGCTACAGCGCCTTCTTCGGCACGGATCTCAACCAACTACTGGCTGGTCTTCATCCCGACGCGCTCATCCTCGCCGGCATCAACACGCACGCCTGTATTCGCATGACTGCGATCGATGCTTATCAGCGCGACATTCCCGTGATCCTGGCGGCCGATTGCATCGGCTCCTATGATCGCGAGCACCACGAGATCTCGCTGCGCTATATGAAGGACAAGATCGCCGCGGTCATGACCAACTTGCAGATCGCGACGGCGCTGTCGGATGGACCCAGTAAACGCGACTTCGGGCGATGACACCTGCATGGTGCCACGCGGATTGGTAGTTTAGAATCAGTTCAGCAGTCGAGTCGGGGCGTAGCGCAGCCTGGTAGCGCACCTGCCTTGGGCGCAGGGGGTCGGAGGTTCAAATCCTCTCGCCCCGACCAATGTTAGACCTGCTTCGGGCGGACCTGTCCAGACAACCTCTTGCGGCGCCAGGAAACACTGCCAATTGTCGTCATCATGATTGACACTTCACTATTAGCTTCCATTGCCCAGCAGATGATGGACGGCGATTGGGTGGACGTGCACGGACAGCGGTTGCGGGTGCGGCGAACCAGCGCGCAGCGGCTCAGAACGGTCGCGTTCGGCATGGACGGCCGCGACTACCAGGCGATCGAGCAGAATCGAGAAAAGCCAAGCCGCTGGGGGCAGCTCGCAAGAGACGGCCATCAGGTCGTGCAGTTCAAGGACGTCCAGACCGGCAGGTTCGTCGCAGTAGCAGTCGATTCAAAAGTCCAGGTTTACGGCGCCGTAGGCGATAAGCGCTGAATGCCGGACATCATTGCCATCCTGCATGCCAACCGAATTGTGATGTGGCGGTCTATCGCAAATTCCCAACCCATCGTTCGACCGCCGCGCTGATCGTCTGTCTCCAATGCGACAATATAATGCACTGCGATGAATTGGACTCCTGCCGTTGCGATCCGCTGGTTGTTCGATTCAGAAGCCGGCCTCTCTGACCGGCTCATTCCTCGCTGGATCTTCCTGCGCGCTCTGGGTCTCATCTACTTCTCCGCGTTCTACGCACTGCTCTTTCAGATTCGCGGTCTGATCGGACCAGATGGAATTCTTCCCGCCTCCGACTACCTTGAAGCCGTGGCTCGCCAGTTTGGCTCGTCACGCCTGTGGTTTGCTCCCACGCTGCTTTGGCTTTCCAGCAACAACCACATGCTGATGGGGATCTGCTGGGCAGGAATTTTGGGATCGGTGTTGTTGGTAATGAACGTCTGGCCGCGCGCCAGCTTGCTGCTCTGCCTGCTCTGCTTTCTCTCGTTCGTTGCGGCAGCGCAGGATTTTTCCGGCTATCAATCGGACGGCATGCTGTTGGAGGCCGGCTTCATCTCACTCTTCTTTGCGCCGCGCGGGCTGAGGCCGGGATTGGGCAGAGCGTCTCCGCCGTCGCGTGCCAGCCTTTTCCTTTTGCAGTGGGAGTGGTTTCGTATCTACTTCGAGTCCGGCATTGTG
>JASHXK010000598.1 GCA_030043575.1 Terriglobales bacterium | reverse complement strand
AGGGCGGCATAATCGTCTCCTGGTGATCCATGGGTGCCCCGGGTCTCGCGTTTTTCGAGACCCGGGTATGAACGAATTATTATCTCCGAGTTTGATTGCGCAGCGCTCGACGAACACTCCCGGGTCTCGAAACCCGGCGAGACCCGGGGCCCCCAACTCTGGGGTACTGGACTGAGCATCCTGTACGATTAGGCGATGCGCGCCGTTGCCCTGCTGGGACTTCACGTCAAGGAGCGCGACGTCCGGCGGTTTGAGCTGCCGGACGTCAATCTTTTTTCCGGCAACGAACTCGATCCCAACGACCAGCCCGACGCGGCGCTGATCTTTGGCGGCGATGGCACCGTCCATCGCCACCTTGCCGGCCTGGCGCTGAAGCAGATTCCCACGCTGGTTGTGCCCGTGGGCAGCGGCAATGACTTCGCACAATCGATCGGCATCGATAATGTCGCGATGGCGCTCAAGGTATGGCAACGTTTCTGCCAGTTCGGCGACAATGTGCGCGCAATTGACCTGGGAACGATTCAGCCGCTGGGCGCAACCGAGCGCGATGTTGCCGAGTCAGGCGCAGCAAGTGACATCGCCATTCCTTGGCGCAGCGAATCGCTCGACACGATGCACTTCATCCCCGACGGCCCACGGCGAGACTTGCCGCAGATGGGTCCACGCATCATGCAGTCGCAGTTGCGGCGCGCGACGGAAGCGCGGGATGAGATCGCACGCACGACGTTGTTCTCCTGTATCGCGGGAACCGGGCTGGATGCGGCGGTGAATCGGCTGGCGCTGAAGCAATCGCGCTGGTTGCGCGGGCACGGCGGCTATGTGGTGGCGCTGATGCAGACGCTGGGCAGCTTTCAGCCGCCGCACATCAAAGTTTCGGTCGAGAACGGCGGCGAGTGGCGCACTGTGATCGACGAGCGCGGATTTCTGATTGCCGCCGGCAACGGGCCGCAGTATGGGCACAGCATGCGGCTGGCGCATCGGGCGAAGATGGACGATGGGCTGCTCGATCTCTGCTTCGTCCGCCTGCTGGGCAAAATGCGGTTGCTGCGGCTGTTTCGCGTGGTCTATCGCGGACGGCATCTGGGGATGAAAGAGGTCGAGTACTTCCAGGCTGCGCGAGTGCGGATTGAAACCGATCCGGTGAGCGAGGTTTTCGCCGACGGCGAGTACATTTGCCGGACACGGGTGGAGATTGGGGTGAGGCCCGAGGCACTGCGGGTGATCGTGAACCCAGGTTAGTGTCCAAAAGATGGACACGAGCCTGGGGCAGCGGAATTTAACCGCCGGGCTTGGCGACAGGCGAAGGTGCTTCGCTGGCGAGCTGGGCAGCGCGGGCCGCTCCGGTGCTCGATCCGCGCCGTCCGGGCGCGTTCTGCAGCGAAATCTGAAATTCCTTCAGCGCCGCCTGCGGCTGATTGAGCTGCAACAGCAACTGGCCAAGCTGCTCGCGCGCCGGAACGATCGGTCCGGGCGTGACCGGGAGCTTTTCAACCCCATCCTCGCTGTCGGCAGCCTGACCCAATAGAGCGACGGCATCCTGCGATTTGCCTTCTGCCTGCGCCGCCCACGCCAGCACTTCGAGCCTCTGCACCGCGACCTGAGCCGCCCAGTAGTCGCGGCCTGCTGTCTGGAGTTGCTGCCGCAATTGCAGCAGCATCGCGGCTTGCGTGCGGGCGTCCTCGGGATGTCCGGTGCGCGCCAGGCCAAGTCCGCGAGCCCATACCGCAATCGCAATCACGTGAGCAGGCGCGGTTGACGGCGGAGGTACGATGGCAGCCGCGGCTGCCCAATCTTCGCGCTCGACTGCGTAGCGAACCGGCATGGCGGTCGCCGCATAGCCAAACTTGTAGTCATCCTGATTCAATCCCAGCATCGTCGTGAGCTGCTGGATCACCCCGGCTGCCTCAGCGTTGCGGCCGCTTTGCAGATAGGCGTAGACCAAATAGTCCATGGCGTGCAGCTCTTCTCCGGTCTCGCCATGCTGGGCGGCTGCTTCCTGCGAGGCGATGTTAGACGCGATGGAGGCGTCCCACATGCCCAGGCGGGTGAAGATGTGCGACGGCATGTGCAGGGCATGCGGCGCCGAAGGCGCGATCCTTGCATACGCCCGCGCTGCCGCCAGGCCCTGCGACGCCATCTCCGCGTTGTCGCAAGCGTGAATCATGTAATGTGCCAGACCAGGGTGCTGTGGGTATTTGGCGTAAAGCGGTTCGAGAATGGACACCGCGCGCTTCTGGTTGGCATGCGTCTTGTCACTGGGAGAAGCGGTGGCGAGCAGCGCCAGCGCGTAGAACACTTGCGATTCCACATCTGTGGGATTGTCTGCTGCCAGCTTCTGCATGGCCTGCGCGAAGCGCTGGGATTTCGTCGCATAGGAGGCCTTGTCGTCGGTGGCATAGATGATCGCCAGCGCGCCGATGAATTCACCCTCACGAGCGGTGCCTCCGCCGATCTGCTGGGCGCGCTCAATCTCCTGATGTCCCCGGCTGAGGTTCGCCGGGGCGATGGGAGGATCCCAAAGCTGGTGGTAATAGCTCATGGCAATTCCCCAATGTGCCATGGCGCAGCCGGGATCTTTCTCGGCCACCTGGCGGAATGTGCTCTCCGCGGCCGAGTAGGCAAAGGAATCAAGCAAGGCTACGCCGCGCTGGAACTCGGCTTGCACCGCAGGGCTACAAGCGGTGGGGAAAGATACCGTGCCCAGTTGCTCCGGCACACCGTGATTGTGGCTTTCCTGAGCGAACGGCAGGCCCGAGAACGGCAGGAGCACGAGCAGAGTGGCTATCAGGCGTGTCATCCGATGAAATCTTACACCGGTACCGAACTGTTTTCGGGATGAACCGCGCCAGCTACGGGACAAGTCCCTTTAGACTTGCTGAATTTTATGGAACCTTTGGGAACTATTCGGGTCTATACTGTAGTAAATCCCGATGGCGACTTCCGCGGCTCCAAAACCGGTCAGTGAAACGGTTCCAGTTGCGCCCGAGGATCAGGTAATCCCCGCGTTATTTGGCGAGGGTCAGGGCCTGTACCCCCAGCGCAAGGGGACGTTTGTCTATTCGTTCATTCTGCACATGATCGCGGTGGGGCTGCTTATCTGGTCCAGCTATTGGGTTTCCACGCACCAAGAGGTTATCAAGCAGACGGTAACCGGCATGGTCACCGACATCAGCCCGTATCTGCCGATGAACGTCTCCAAGACAAAGGCCGGCGGGGGTGGGGGCGGCGGCGATCGCGACAAGCTGCAGGCGCCCAAGGGCGCCTTGCCCAAGCTGGCCAAGGACCAGATCGTGCCTCCGGCGATCGTGATCCGCAACGACAATCCCAAGCTCGCGGTTTTGCCTACGGTCGTTGTTCCGCCTGAGATCAAGCTGCCGACGATCGGCGCGCTGGGCGATCCGCTTTCCAAGGTGATCGGACCGCCGTCGAACGGCACCGGCTCCGGTGGCGGCATTGGCAGTGGCAGCGGCGGCGGTGTGGGATCGGGAACCGGCCCGGGCGTTGGTCCGGGACATGGTGGCGGATACGGCGGCGGCGCTTATCGCGTCGGCGGCGGCGTCAGCGCTCCCAAGGTTTTGTACGAGCCTGATCCCGAGTACTCGGAAGAAGCCCGCAAAGCCAAGTATCAAGGAACCGTAATTCTCTGGCTGGTGGTCAGCGCCGAAGGCAAGCCGCAGGACATCCGGGTGCAGCGCGCGCTGGGGATGGGTCTGGATGAGAAGGCCATCGAAGCTGTGAAGCAGTGGCGCTTCGAGCCTGCCAAGAAGGACGGCCACCCCGTCCCGGTGATGATCAACGTCGAAGTGAACTTCCGGTTGTACTAATCGTTTTCAGATTCACTGCTAGATTAGATTTGGATGCCCCAGGTCTCGCGGGTTTCGAGACCTGGAGCTTTCCATGACTCGTGGTGTGTTGCCCGGGTCTTGAAAACCGCAAGACGCGCAGCCCCCGCGCGAACCTCGGACACCAAAAGCCGCAACCGTCGCGCGCTCCCACAGCGAGAAGCCGCTACTAATCTTTACTTCTTCTTCTTGTGCTTGCCCTCGGTGTTGACCCCGGTCACAACCACTCTGGGATCAAGGGTGCCACAGCTGCCGGCGGAGTTACAGACTACGATCTGGTAGACATAACAGGCTGTACTCGGACTGGACGCTGTGACGGTGGTGGAGGCGGCATTAGCGCTGCTGCCGGTGACAACACTCGTGCTTCCGGGATAGTGGGAGGCGTTGAAGAACGCTCCAATCATGGACGGGGTCGCGGTGGAAGTTGCCCAAGAGACCGTGCTGTTGTCGCCCGCGCATAGGATGGATGCATCCGTTCCGCCGTAGGACAAGCTCAGCGAACCTCCATTTTGCGTTACCTGGACCTGACACGGCGAACTAGTACAGGTAGCCGTGCAGGCGGTTGGCGGACTGTTACAGGGATCGGAGCTACTGTCAGCCCACACTCTTAACGAACACAGCGAAACTACCAGCGTCAGCAAGACAACGTGACGCATCACGTACTTGCAAGTCATCATGTCTCCTCCTAAGAAGTTTTGGTGACCCCGGTGTTTACTTCTGCCTTCTTTTCTTCCTGGACCCACTGACGGTAACGAGGATCGGACTGCAGACTGCGAAGTTCGGGCTCCTTCTCGACCTCTTCCAGAGAGTACCCGGCCTTTACCGCTGCCTGTACTTCTTTCAATGCCTGGTCGCGGTGGCCAATGAGTTCATAGGCCAAAGCGCAGGTGAATAACGTGTCGCTGTCTTTGGGCGCGACTTCCAGAGCGCGGTTTATGAACTCTAGCGCCTGCGCACTATTGCCCAAGTGCGCCTGATAGAGCGCGATTCCGCTGAGCACCACGGGATCCTTGGGATTTACCTTCAGGGAAGCCGTCGCCGTCTCCAAAGCTTTCGCGTAGGCCTGGCGCGCGTCGGCGCGACGCGACGGAATCTGATCGTAACTGTCGCCCAGATTGCGCCATAGCACATGATCGTCAGGCCTTACTTCGGTCGCTTTCTTCATCGCCTCGGCCGCGTCTTCCCATTGGCTGACGTACATGTAGGCAGCACCCAGGTTGGTCCACGAGTCAGCATCACTTTGGATACTGAGTCCCTTCTTCAGAACTTCGATGGCTTCCGGGTAACGTCCCAGCGCCAGATAGGTTCCTCCGAGGTTCCGGTACCCCATAGCCTGGTCGGGGGCTAGATCGATGGCCGCTCGAAACTGGTCGACAGCTTTGGCAAACTGGCCTTGATGATAGTAAAGCGCGCCCAAATCGAGGTAGCCTTCAGCGTACGTAGGCCTGCGGGCGATGATATCCTTAAACGCGCTCTCGGCCTGGGCATACTTCCCTTGCGCCTGGTAGATCTGGCCGACATGATCTACCGCCTCGATGACCGACGGATCCTGCTCCAGTACCTGCTGAAACTCGGCGAGCGCCTTATCCAGTTGTCCGGTTTCCTGGTACACACGCGCTAACGTCATACGCACCGGAACCAGGCGGTCGTTCAACTGAACCGCCCGAGCTGCATTCTGCGTTGCCGCCGCGATCCATTGCGGATCTTTGGTCCAGAAATATTTATTCGCATACGCGTCGCCCAGGCCGGCGTACGCCTGAGCATATTGGGTATCGTCGACAATCGCCTGATTGAACAGCCCGATAGCGCGATTCGTGTTCTCCAAATCTCCGGACTTCAGATAACCGACCCCTCGCTCATACAGCTCAAAGGCATGCGGCTGATTGGTTCCACCGGCTGCGAGCTCATTCTTGATCTGCCGGCTCACTTGCAGATCCAGCATGTCGGCCACCGACTCCCACACCCGCTGCTGCATCTCGTCCAGATTGGCAGTGCTGACACGAATGGAGCGCGATGCCAGCTGCCGGTGGTTCTGCGGATCGACCAGATCGGCGGTGAGATTCACGCCGTCGGCCGTATGCTCGATGCTGCCCGTCACCGCCAGCGTGACGTTCAAGTTGCGATAGGCTTCGTCAAGGCTTTTGATGTTGCGGGTGTCGCTCGACGGCACCACCCAGAACGATTTCTGATAGCGCTCCAGTTGCGACAGCTTGCTGGTCAAACTCTCGGCCACGCCTTCGGCGAAAGCCTGGTTGGACGCGTCGTTACCGATGTTCTCGAAGGGCAACACGGCAATGTGCTTCTGCTGCGGCAGGCGGCGGAAGGGATTGGGCATGATGCCGGTCAGGACTGCGACCACTGCGGCGATCACCAGACATGCAGCGGCCGCGTAAATAATCCAATATCGTCGGGTGCTGGCCGCGATCGCCTTCCAGCCGAACTGGCCAGGCACGCGCTCGCCCGACAGCGCATACCAGAACTCCTCGACGCTGGCGAAGCGCTCGGCCGGATTCGTCGCCAGACATTTGCTGATCGCCGCGCGCCAGCGGTATCCCCCGCGCTTGCCGGTTTCGCTGCTTTTCAAAACTTTGGAGGCCGCTTCCGGCGAGATAGGTAGCGCGCCGGTGAGCATCTGGAAAACGGTCAGGCCCAGGGCGAAGATGTCGGTGCGATTGCTGCATTGGCCGCGCAGTTGCTCGGGCGCCATGTACTCCGGCGTGCCGAGAACCTGCGTGATTGAGCGCGAAACCGTTTTGTCGGATTCAGGATTGGTGGCCAGGCCAAAGTCGGTGACCTTCGCGACCAGCCCGTGCGGCGTTTCCTCCAGCATCACGTTGCCGGGCTTGAAGTCGCGATGCACGATCCCCATGTGATGAGCGGCCGCCAGCGCGCCGACCAGTTGCCGCACGATCGGCAGCGCCTGCTCGGTGGTCATGGGTCCGTGCTTTTCGAGATAGATGGACAGCGTCTCACCCGGTAACAGCTCCATGGTGAGGAACAGCACATCGTTGCCCGAGCCGGTATCCCCGCTTGGCGCTGCGTTTGCGCGAAGTGGGGTGGAGAAACCGGGGTCGCCGCCCGGCGCCGCATTTGCGCCAGGTCGGGTCACAGGCGACATTTTGTGACGGCCGAGATCGAAGACGCGGCAGACGTTGGGATGACTGACCTTGCGAGCGAGCTGAATTTCCTGCCGGAAGCGCGCGACCTGCCGCGGCGAAGACGCCCGCTCGGGAGCGATGGTCTTCAGCGCAATGCGTGATTGCAGCTCGCAATCTTCCACTTCGTACACCTCGCCCATGCCTCCGCGGGCGATGAAGCGAATCACGCGGTAGCGGTCGCAGATCAAGTCGTCGGGCGAGAAGATTGGCTTGGCGCTAGGATCGTGGGGTGTCAGACGATCGCGACTATCGGACACGCGACTATCGGACATCAGAATGGCATTCTGTTCGTCGCGCTTGTCGATCGGTTCCATTACCTACCCTTGAAGCCAGGAGCACTGACCGGAGGCTAGACGACGCGTCCATCAGCTTGAGAGCAAGTAATTCGAGGCGATGAAAAAGAGACCTGGCGCCCAACCTGCTCCAGAAGACCAGCCCGGAAGCTGGAGCGGGTATCGATGAAAGGGATTATAACCCCACTTTAGTCTGGCCGGAGCAGGATATTTTGCCTTAGTGGACCAAACGCAGAAGATGGCGAGATGGCGACCCCGATTATTGCGGGCGACCGCTGTTTCGAGCGAACGTTACAGCTATGCGAATAAAGACGATCACTCCCACGACTGCGAGTATCCGCAACCACCACGGCCAATGCGCGACCGCAGGTTGCCGAGCCTGCATGCCATTCACGAAGACGGCGAGTTGGAAGAGCAGGCCCACAATTTCCCGGGAACAAGAGACGAAGAGGTTTTCGTTGGTTCCGACGTCGCCAGGATTGTATATCAAGAAGCAGTTTGATCGACTCATGGGTTGCCAGGAGGCTCCGACTTTGGAGGACATGAGTCGGGCACGACTTCAGTCGGGCCGATCGGTTGTACTTTCATTTGTCCCTGCCCCAGATTGTTCGCAGAACAGGCTGGGCGAGCAGAGGGACCTGCTTTTTGTTTCGTCCCGCAACCACCTCCACGAAAAGCAGGTCCCTCGACTACGCAAGGACGTTCGCTTCGCGAACAAACTCACTACGCTCGGGATGACGTATCGAAGAGACCTTATTTGCGGAACGGCTTGCTGAACGGCGCGACGCGCTGCTTCGCTTTCTCCGCCCACTCCGAGCCGCGATCCACCCAATCACTGGCCTGATCGCTGAGATCCTCCATTGCGTCACGGGCATCGTTGTACTTGCGGCGTAGCGTGCGGCGCATCTGCTTGCCGGTCTTGGGCGCCAGCAACAGAGCGGTCAACGCGCCCGCCGCCAGCCCGATGAACAGCATCGTCAATCCGAAGCCGAAGTTTCTCTCCGAGGAGCGATATTCCCCCTTGCTGCTGTATTCCATATCGTGTTCGTTCATAGCTCCTCCCTTCACTGGGTTTAAGTATGACTGCCGGAGTCCTTACTTAGTAAGAGTCGGCAAGCACGGAAAATGTTGCAAGGCCGGTAGAGCGAGCCTTCAGGCTCGCGTCCGGAGGCTATCTTAGAATCCTGAGCCGTACGCCTGAAGGCGTACTCCACCCACATGACTCCACCCAAACCTACGCCTTACTCAAAGCAACCGGCCTGATCTTCCTCTTCGCCGCTTTTCGCTTCTTTTCCGGCTTGCCTGCCACCTGTCCCGCGGGGCGCTCCTGCAAGAGCAACTCTGTCGCTTGCACGCGCGCATCGTGGCTGAACCATTCCTGCACGATGCCATTCTTCAGAAAATTCGCAATCGCCAGCAGGCTCATGCCCTGATGATGCACCATCCACGAGCGCACCAGCGCAAAGCGCTGACGCCGCGAGGGCCGCACGTCGCGCGTGAAATCGGCCGACTCGTAATACCCGTACCTGCCGAACCATCCCTTCTTCGTGATCCAGCGGAGGTTGCGCACCGCCTCGGCCGGATCGACCGCCAACGCCAGCATCGTCGCATATGGCGCGACCACCAGCCGATCCTCATCCTGCTGTATCGCCACCTGTGGGACGCCGAACGCGCGATAGCCGTAAGCGCCGTTCTCTTCCACCTTGGCAAACGCGCACTCCGAGATACCCCACGGAATTCCTTTGTCATGCGCGTAATTCTGCTGTGCGAAAACAGCGGCCTCCTTGCTGTCCTCCAGCATGGTCTGCGGATAGGAGCGCATCCACAGCGCCGGCATCAGGTACTCGAACATGGTCCCCGTCCACGACATCAGCACCGGCCGCCCGTATACCACAACGTGGGACCTGCTTAGCAGGAACCAGCTCTCCTGCGGAATGTCGTCCTTGGCGACCGCGAGAAACGCCGCGATGCGCGCCTCGGAAGCCAGCAGGTCGTAGCAAGCGGCATGCACCTTGCCGGTTTCGCCATCGCTGCCGATCGACAGCAACTTGCGCCGGCGATCAAGCAGGAAAGCGAAGTCCATCTCCCGCGCCATCCGCTCGCATTGCCCCGCGATCGAGCGCAGCTGCTCGACCAGCCGCATCGAGTTCACCCGCGCCGCGGGCAGCAGTTCCAGCAGTTTCTCGCGCAGTTCGGGATGCTCCATGCCCAGCGTCAGGCTCATCTCCAGCTTGGCCTGTAACTGCGCGATGCACTCCGGCAGCCGCTGCAGCGGAAGCTGGTCGCAATCCATCAGCGTGGTCAACGTGTTGTCCGCGCGCAGCGGCGTGAATTCAGCCAGCAACCACGGCAGATATTCGCTGATGCTGCGGCGGACCTGTTCGACCAGGCTAGTAGCCTGCTCGGCAAACCACTTCGCGTCTTCTTGTTTATCGCTCGGTGCCGGAATCTCGACCGACGACAACAACCGATCCAGCCAATGCTCCTCGCCGCCTTTCTCGAAGCTCTGCGCAACTTTCTTCGAGATGACTTTGTGCTCGGCCAGTGCGCACAGGAAATCCGCATAGCCATCGAGCAGCGCGGGATTCAACAGTGGCCGCGAGAGCAGATCCTGGCAACCCCCCTTCAGCGTGATCAGCGAGGCCAGCAGGTTGCCGCTGTCGACGGTCGAGATGAATCGCGGCCGGTCCGGAACCAGCGTCCGCGTGTCATACCAGTTGTAAAGATGTCCGTGATCTTTCTGCAGCTTG
>JASHXK010000597.1 GCA_030043575.1 Terriglobales bacterium | reverse complement strand
ATCCAGTTCCCGGATCTGAAGAGACCGTGGCGCGTGGATAACGAGGCGAAGGCGATTCTGGACGACGTGGCCAGCCGGTTGAAGGCTGATCCGAACGCCAAGATCGTCATCACCGGCTACGCCGATGGCGAGAAGGCGCCGATGGAAGGCACCGGCAAGAACCGCAAGCCGATGGATCTGGCGGCGCAACGTGCGGTGAACGCCAAGGCGTACCTGGTACAGGAGCAGGGCATCGATCCGAGCCGGATCGGCGTCCGCACCGGTACCGGTCAGCAGAAGGTCGCCGATATCATCTGGATACCGCAAGGTGCCGATGAGAACACGTGCGCCGCTCTGCAGAACACGACGCCGGTGGATGAGTCGGTGGTGAAGCCGAACCAGAAGGTATGGCCGCGAGGAGCCGGTGCCGCGCCGGCTCCGGCGCCGCACCACCGCAAGAAAGCAGCCGCTGCGCCGGCTAACCCGCAGCAATAACCTCCGCCGGTTTTCCGGCTGGAACTTAGATCGCCGGTGAGGGCTCACAAGCTCTCGCCGGCTTTTTCTTGCACGCCGGTTATTCCGCTCCGCGAAATCGGAATAACAAGAGCCAGCTCATCAATCGCCTTGGTTCGTATCAGAGATACTTCAGCCGTGCTCTGATACGAAGCGATTTATGAGAGCGGCAGTCACTTGAGCCTGTTTCCAGATGGTTGTGTGCCCGGAGACTTTTTCCTGACGCGACTGCCATATGCAGTTTTGCAACAGAAATGCCATACAACTGCATCTTGTCTTGTAACCGATCAGTGAGCTCGAGCAGGATCGGAAGTGTGGCTGTATCGGCGGAAGCCTGCGATCGTACGACGGAATGTGCGATGTGATCGAACGGAATCGCCAGGGTAACCGTTTAGGTACTGCTAATTCTGCAGCATTTTTCAGGTGTTTTGTTGGCTACGGCCACGGACTGAGTGGGGTATGATTAAGAGATCGCTCAAGTCTATTGTGTGTGCGCGGGGATATGTCTAAACGCATCTTGTCGTCCGTAAAGTTGGTTCTCTGTTTCGCCTTCCTCTTTTCCTTCGTAGCGTTCGCTTCCGACTGGCGGCTGATCGGGCCGGAGGGCGGAGATGTGCGAAGTTTCGCCTATGATCCGTCGAATCCCAGCCGCATTCTGCTGGGCACCAGCTCGGGACAGATGTTCGTCTCGCAGGACGGAGGCAGTTCGTGGTCACTGTTCGGGCATTTTGGCCCGCACGACGACTATGTGCTGGATCACATCATCTTCGATCCCGCGCATCCCGCCACCATCTACGTTGCCGCCTGGAGCCTGTACAACGCGGATGAAGGCGATGTGTTCCGCTCCGATGATGGCGGCCAAACGTGGCATACGCTGGCCGGCGTGCATGGCAAGTCGATTCGCACCATGGCCATGGCGCCCAGCGATCCCAATCTGCTGGTGATCGGCGCGCTCGATGGCGTCTTCCGCTCGCGCGACGGCGGCAAGAACTGGGAACGCATCTCTCCGGAAAACCACGCCGAGATCAAAGACATCGAGTCGCTGGCTATCGACCCGCAGAATCCCGACATCATCTACGCCGGAACGTGGCACCTGCCGTGGAAGACCGAAGATGGCGGCGTGACCTGGCACAGCATCAGCAAAGGCATCGCCTACGACTCCGACATGTTCAGCATCATCATCGACCCCAAGACTCCGACGGTCGTCTATGCCAGCGCGTGCTCGGGGATCTACAAGAGCCTGAACAAAGCGGAATACTTTCATCGCATTTACATGTCGTTGCCGGAGCCGGCGCACCGCACCCGGGTTTTGAAGCAGGATCCGCAGCGGCCGAATACCGTTTGGGCAGGGACGGCCGCCGGATTGTGGAAGACGACGAATGGCGGCGACTCGTGGAAGATCGTTACCGGCCCGGACACGATCGTGAATGATGTGCTGGTGGACCCGCGCAATCCGGATCATGTGCTGGCGGCCACCGATCGCAGCGGTGTTCTGGCCAGCAACGATGGCTTTGCCCACTACGAGGCCTCGAACCGCGGCTTTGCCCACCGCGTGGTCGGCGGTGTGGTGGTCGACACTAAGGATCCGAATCGGATCTACGTCGGCCTGGTCAACGACAAGGATATGGGCGGCCTGTTCATCTCCGACGACGGCGGCATGAACTGGAGACAGTCGAACCGCGGCCTGAATAATCGTGACATTCTCAGCCTGCAGCAGACCAGCGACGGCACGATCGTCGCCGGGACGAATCACGGGGTTCTCTACCTGGCTTCGTTGAACGGGGAGTGGCAGACCGGGGCGATGATCCACGGGCCGGTGCCGCAGCCGCAGGAGAAGCAGGAATTTCCGGCGAAGTCTGCAAAATCGGCCAAGTCGAGAACGACGCGTCCAGCCAATACGCTGGTGGTGCACAAATCTCCCGCCGAGCATGCGATCCCGGAGGGGGAAACGCCGCGCATTCGCGCCCTCGACGTTACCGGCGATACCTGGTACGCAGCGACCAACGATGGCTTGTTCATGAGCGTCGATCATGGGCGTAAGTGGTATGGCGGCATGGTCGAAGGCGAAACCGAATTCATCGCGGTCAACAGCTTCGCCGACGGCACGGTCAGCCTGGTCGCTCCCAAACGCGCTTTTCTCTCGCACGATCAAGGCAAGTCGTGGAGCGAGGTCACGTATCCGCAATATGTGACCGGGCTCTACAACCTGACAGCCATGCCCGACGGATCATTGTGGCTGGCGACGCGCGAAGGCGCACTGCATTCCACGGACGCCGGCAACAGCTGGCAGCATGTGCTGGGCGGTCTGCCGCCGCGGGACGTCTTCGCCGTGCGCTACGATGCCACGTCGCAGCGCCTGCTGGCGACGGCGCTTTATGTGCATGGCGTCTTCGAGAGCAAGGACGGCGGCCACAGCTGGCAGCGCACCCCGGATACGGGGGTTTCCATCCGTTCGGCTCTGGACTATCAGGGACGAATCCTGGCGGCATCGACGTACAACGGGCTGTTTCTGCAGCAGTCGACGGATGCCGGAGCTTCCGCCGAGACTGCGCACGCGGGAGCAACCACCTCAGCGGCCGATCGCCAATAGTTAGAAAATCCTTAACGCCACACCTTAAGGGGGGAGCTTACTGCTCCCCCTGTTTCTTGCCTGCAACACAACGGTCGCCGGCGGCTGGCTGTGTGTTCCCGATTATGGACTGCGTCGCGCAATCCTTCCGCCGGCGGGAAAGCGCCGAACTCATTCCCCCACTTGTACTTTCCCGACATGGGGTGAGATGGTGGTTTCATTCTGGAACCAGCAACCGATCACTGCTAACTGCGGATTCTCGCAACTGCTTGAATTGAGCGGAGCTCCGATTTGATGAAGATTGGCCGCAGACTTGCTTCTTAGATTGCCGTTACAGGCCAAGCCAAGAGCCGGGCTGCAAATATGAGGAAGCAGGACCAATCCCGCGTCTCGGAAAGTTGTGAAACCAGCTCCATGTCGCCTGGCAACATGGTTTCGGCGGCAACAGCGAAACTCGAAGACGATTCTTCACGGCCAGTTCAGAATTCCAGCAGCGATGATCGGCAGTGCGAAGCGATAACCTCCTCCTGGTGCGGTGAAAGCAAGGGGCGTGTTCCGGAACCAGCACGCCCCTTGCGGCTGCAGTGCCAGGATTGTGAGGAACTTCTGCATGAATTGTCGAATGTCATCACGCCCCTGCTGATGCATGCCCAGATGCTGGAGTGGAAGCTGCCGTCCTATAGCCATTTGAAGCGATTGGTGCGCGATCTGGAGCGCCATGCGCGGCGCGCCAGCGAACTGGTGAAGGCTCTGGTGCGTCGCGTGGGCGACGGGGAGTCGAACGCCATCGCCGGGGGCATCGCCATCGATTCCAGCAACCGCACGGCTCCTGGCGAAGCCGGCAGCCGACCTCACAAGCAAATGTGACTTGTGTACTAGCGGCTTTTTCCCAAAAAGGGATGATGGTATCTGAAGCTTAGCCAGCACGACACGGGGAGGGCGAGTCCCATGATTGCAGCAGAAACAGTTCCGGTCAGCACGCCAACGCCTGAGACTAACTTATTGAATCTGTTGATCGTGGAGGACGAGCGTTCAGTACGGGAGTGCTGCCGCGACGTGGCGCAGTCACTGGGATTCAATACCTTGCTGGCGGAAACTCGCGAGCAGGCCTATCGCATTCTGGACACCTCGAACATCGATGTCGTCCTGCTGGACCTGCGCTTGCCGGCGGGCAGCGGACTGGAGATTCTGCGCGATATCAAGCGGCGCCGTCCGGAAGCTGTTCCCATTGTGATGACCGGTTTTGCCACCGTGCAGTCAGCCGTCCAGGCCATGAAGCTCGGCGCTTATGACTACATCACCAAGCCGTTCAACTTTGACGAGCTTCGCCTGGAGTTGGGACGAGTGACGGAGCACCTGAAGCTGACGGCCGAGAACCGATTGCTGCGCGAGCAACTGCGGTCGAAGCAGGGCTTCGGCCAACTGGTCGGGCACTCGCCCGAGATGGAGAAGCTGTATCGCATCATCGCCAAGGCAGCGCACAGCACCCACCCGGTGCTGATTCTGGGCGAAAGCGGCACCGGCAAGGAACTGGTCGCGCGTTCCATTCATTTTGCCGGCCCTCACAAGGACAAGCCCTTCATTCCAGTGGACTGTGGTTCGCTGGTGCCCACCCTGATCGAGAGCGAGCTCTTCGGCTACGTGCGGGGAGCCTTTACCGGCGCCATTCGCTCCAAGGAAGGCCTGCTGACCGCCGCCGAAGGCGGAACCATCCTCCTCGACGAAGTGGGCGAATTGCCGATCGATCTGCAAGCCAAGCTGCTGCGCGCGATTCAGGAGAAAGAAATCCGGCCGGTGGGTGGAACTCGCCCCATGGCGATCAACGTCCGCATCCTGGCCGCTACCAATCGCGATCTCGATGCCGCCGTCAGCCAGGGAACCTTCCGCCGCGATTTGTACTTCCGCCTGAACGTGCTCACGCTGCGCATTCCGCCCCTGCGCGAGCGCAAGCAGGACATTCCACTGCTGCTGGGAAACTTCCTGGAGCGCATCAACAAAGCCACCGAGAATCAGCACACCGTCGGCGATGACGCTCTGCGGCTGATGCTGCATTACGATTGGCCCGGCAATGTGCGCGAGCTGGAGAATTGCATTGAGCGCGCCTGCACGACGTGCTCACTGCCCACCATCCACGTAACCGATCTGCCTACGCAGATTCGCGACTGCGAAGCGCTGGCCGCGCCGCCGGCTGCGGCCGCCGATCCGGCTGCCATCACCCCGCTGGAGGAGATGGAGAAGCAGGCAATTCTGCATGCCCTCCAGGTGCTCGACGGCGACAAGCTGGAAGCGGCGCGCCGCCTGGGCATCGGCAAAACCACGCTGTACCGCAAATTGAAGGAATACGGAACGGCCGTCTGATCTTTCGATGGTGCGCTCCTTCCCACGGCGGGAGCGTGCTAAAGCCGGAAGAGCATGAGCCGATATTTGGACTGACAACCACGGGCCAGTCACGGGGTGAACCTCGCTCTGGGCCATGCGAAGAAGGGAAAATCATGATTCTCTTGGTGACGACATCATCCCGCGCGAAAGAATGCGCCGCGGCATTGGAGCAGGGGACCGGCCACAAAACCCATGTGGCCAGCTCAGTGCCCCAGGCAGTGAGCAAACTGCAAGCGGCCGACTACGAAGGCCTGGCCATCGACCAGTCTGTGCTGGAGTCCGATTTTCGCGCTTTCGACACGCTGTTGAACCACTGCGGCATTGCCATGCCACTGCACGTCAACCTGGCGCTGCACAGCACGGAGCGCATCGTCCGCGAAGTCCAGACGGCCTTGCGGCGCGGCGAAAAGGAGAAGCTGGTGGCAACCCGCGCGGCTGGCCGGCTGCTCCAGAATCAGCTGCGCAGCGAGCTTACGGGGATTCTGCTTAATTCGGAGTTGGCCCTGCGCCAGGCGTCGATCTCGCCCGATGTAGCCGAGAAGGTTAAATCGGTGCGCGAGCTGGCGGAGAAAATGCGTGCGCAGCTGCAGATTGCCTGACGCGGCTGCTGAGAGTCGGTCCGGATTGGCGAAAACTGCGGGCGCGTTTGCTCGTTGCTGGAAAATGCCGACAACGTGCGGTTCGCGGGTAGAGCTGGCCTTCAGGCCAGCATCTACACGCTGGCTTACCTTGCTGTGACCGGTGATAGATCTGAGCGTTCGCGAGTCTCGCCACGCGAGACGAAAGACGATAGCCCAGCGCTTTAGCGCCGGGACCG
>JASHXK010000596.1 GCA_030043575.1 Terriglobales bacterium | reverse complement strand
ACAATCACTACTCGCTGCGCTGGGTCGAGGAACTGAAGGTTCCGGTGCAAGTGCGCTCGGAGCGGGAGTATGTTGAGTTGCTGAAAGAAAGCGGTTTCGAAGATTTGCGCGCCATGCGCATTCCGGACCTGACGCCGACGCCGGAGGAGTACAGCGGCAAGTGGTTCAAGAACGCCGAAGAGCTGCGCGACTTCAAGGGGATTGGCGCGCTGCTGCTGATCGCGCGCAAGCCGGATGTGGTCAGCCCGCCGAGGAGCTACGAAGTGGAATAGCTGTGGGCCATGAGCTCTGAGCCATGAGCTTTTGCAGCGATATTGCAACCGCGGCCGAACCGCAGATCCCTCCTCGGGCTGAAGCCCTCGTCGGGACGACAAATCAATATGGCGCCTGGACGCAGGCCTGAAGCCTGCTCTACCTCGACAGTCGGGGCGCAGCCCGATGCCCTCGCTCGGGCTCACAACTCACAGCCCATGGCTCACGGCTCACGGCTCACGGCTACTAGCTACAAGCTTCCCCGTCCCGGCCCGACGTGGATGCTGCCGTTTACGTTGTTCAGTTCGATGTGCACGCCGCCGCTCCCGAGTGTTCCTGACATGTGTTTGCCGATCCAGTGTCCTTTCACCGTCAGTGGAAAGTCAGTCGACAGACTGCCGTTGACGGTGCTGGCCTCCACCTCGGCGTTAGGCGATTCCGGCAGCTGCAGATCGACGCTGCCATTGACCGACTGCAGCTTGATCTCGCGGACATTGTTCAACGCGGTGTAGTTCGCTTCGACACTGCCATTCACCGTGGCCAGGTCGGCCGTGCCCGCCAGATCCGCGGCGCGCAGCTTGCCGTTGACCAGGTTGGCATTGATTTCGCCGCTTAGTTTCTGCACGGTGAGAGCGCCATTCACCAAATCCACCTTGTCTATGCGGGCATTTTGCGGCACATGCAGCGTGTAGTGAACCGATCCCGGATTGTTGTTGACGAGGCGGTGCGGGTAGTGGGTCTCGATCTCGACCGAGTTGCCGCTGCCATCCACCTCGATACGCATGTCGTCGATCCGCTGTTGATCGCGCGCGGTCTTTACTGCATCGATTTGGACCTCATTGCGACTCCAGCCGGTGATTTCGACGTCGCCATTGATGTTGCTGAGCGAGACCCGGCCATCGCCGTTGAGGGGAACGGTCTTGTGGAACTCCTGGGTGACCTCGGCAAAGCCCGGTAGAGATATCAACAGCGCGGCAAAAGCTGTTGCGACTCCGAGCAATAAGCGCTTGTTTGTAGGAAATTGAGCCATATCGCCTCCTGTCGCGTGTGGAACGCGATTCGCAGAAAAGGTTGTGGGCCGGTAGAAGATACGGCAGGGAACGGCCGGCGGTTCCGAAAACTGGGACGAAATGCAGAACGGGATCGGATCAGGCGCCAATGTCTTCAGGGTTGAAGTGGGTAGGTTCTGTTGCCGGCCATAATGGGCGCGTGTGGAATTCTGCTCGGGACCGGCATAAAGTGTTCTGGTGGTAGGCGCGGCCGTCATTATCGCTATAGTCGTCATTGCAATCGTGGTGTCGGCCCTGATCGCGCTCCGCAGTCGACATCAGTCGCTGAACTCGAACGGCCGATGCGACTGGCTATCGCCATCGTGCGCGGTAGTAGGCGCGAGTGTCGTATTCCTCTCGTTGACGGCTTACAGCGCTTACGCCGATTTCATGTATTTGCTTTTCTTCGTCCCAATTGTCTTCTTAACCTGCATCGTCCTGCTGGTTGCCGCTGCCATTCGTAAGAGGCCACGCCAATGTCTATCGATGTTGATTACGGTGGTCGCATTGGCAGGTGTTTCGTGGGCTTTACTCAAGAACCAGGGCGCGCTCCGGCCCTCGATACGATGGCTGCTGTGGTCGAACCAGTTCAAGGCGGAAGTCCTGGCCCGACCTGCTCCCGATAATGGTGAACTCAGACATATGGAGTGGGAAGCTACGGGGTTCGCTGGGGTGGCTAACAACACGGTCTATCTTGTTTACGATCCGACAGATTCGCTTTCAGAGGCGCGCTCGCCCGGAAAGTTTAATGGCATACCCTGCAAAGTCCCTTATGTACTTCGTCTGGAGAGCCATTGGTACTCCATTCAGTTTTACACCGATGAAGTCTGGGGCCAGTGCCCTTGGAGCGGTGCAGGCGGGTGACTTGCGGCGGGGTTCGAACGGTGGCCGCCGTGACGCCACCGGCTCGCCGATAACCAGCCAAAACAACCGCCGCTATAATCCTGGGTGGCCCTCCAGTGAGCGCGTTTCCTCGTGGTGCGGCCTTTGTGCCACACGACGGGCAACTCTGTGAAGAGCACCGCAAAGGTATTGCCGGCATGCCATCAGTCAGCGTAACCTCGACCGTCCTCAACGAAGTGGACGACATCGACGGACTGGTCTCGACGCTCGCCTCGCAGAGCCCCCCGCCGAAGGAGGTCATCATCGTCGACGGCGGCTCGACCGACGGCACCTGGGAGCGCCTGGTGGCCGCGCGCGGGAAATATCCCAACCTGGTCGCCATCCGCGACGAAAGCTGCAATCTGAAGGCTTCACCCGGGCCGATCGGGCGGGGACGAAACGTAGGCATTGCCGCCGCGACCTCCGAGGTTGTGGCTTGCACCGATGCCGGCTGCGTCTACGACCCGGAATGGCTGGTGCGGCTCACCGCGCCCATCGTGAATGGCGACGCCGAGTATGCGCTGGGTGGCTCGCGTATCGATCCGCGAAATCAGACCATCTGGGACCTCGCTTCGGCGCCCTTTTTCGGCATGAGGGAGCGCGCGGACGGGACGACGCGATCCTGCACGGGCCGTTCTATGGCCTTTCGCAAGGAGCTGTGGCAGCGCGTCGGCGGATTTCCGGAGACGAGTTTCCTTGGCGAGGACACGAAGTTCGACCTGGCGGTTCGCAAGCTGGTGACACCGGCTTATGCGGAGCGAGCGCAGGCCATCTACCGTCCACGGCATACGTTGAAGAGCGCGCTCAGCATGATGGCACGCTACGGTGTCGCTGACGGAGTGCTGGGGACGCGGCGCTCGCGGCTAGTGCGCAACGCACTGCGCTGCCTGGCGGAAGTCGTAGCCGTCGTGCTGATATCTCGCACAGTCATTC
>JASHXK010000066.1 GCA_030043575.1 Terriglobales bacterium | reverse complement strand
TCAGCACGACAAGTTCACGCCAGCGAGCATCGCCGTGCCGGATGCTTTTTTCGTATGCATTATTTCGGTGGCGGCATGGATCATGAGCAAAATCGAAAGCCGCAGGATCGGTCAGTACGGCCTGCCCTTGCAGCGAGGAATGGTGAAGCATCTGTGGCTGGGCCTATGGATCGGCTTTCTCGCCAACAGCGCAACCGTGCTGATCATTTACCTGCTGCATGGCCTTCAGTTCGCGAGCCCTGCGATTCATGGCACGACGATCCTGATGTCGGCGGCTGCCTGGGCCGGGACGTTCCTGTTATCCGCCATCGCCGAGGAGTTTCTCTATCGCGGATACACGCAGTTCACGCTGACCACGGGCATAGGATTTTGGCCCGCAGCCGCGGTGCTCTCCGCTCTCTTCGGATATGGTCACCTCAGCAACAAGGGAGAGAACATATTCGGTGCGCTGTCGGTCGTGGGGTTTGGACTGTTGTTGTGTCTGTTTCTGCGGCGAACCGGAACTCTCTGGTGCGCGGTGGGCTTTCACATCGGCTATGACTGGGGCCAGACATTTTTTTACGGAGTGCCCAACAGCGGATTTATCGCGTCGCACAACCTCTTCAACGCGACTTTGCACGGGCCACTGTGGCTGACGGGAGGAACGGTGGGTCCCGAAGGGGGCGTGATCTGTCCGCTGGTCTTGGGCGTTGTGGCGATATTGTTCTGCCTGAAATATCGGGAGGCGCGATATCAGGCATGAGCTCTCCGGTTGATCTGTGCAGGCACAACAAAATTGACGCCAGCGCCCGTATCGGAGCACGACTGCACCGGCTGCTGCCGAACTCCGATGTCGAACGGTTCGTATCAGGGCACGACTCTAGTCGTGCGATGAGTCATTTATGTCCGATCCGAGCCGGCTTCAGCCGACGGCACACGGTTCCTCCGCTTGCGCTCCCGGTCTATACTTTCTCTTCCCACCGCGGAGGGGAACTGATGAGAACACGCTTAATCGCTTTGTCCTGCTGCATCGCGCTAACCGCGATCTTTGCCTTTGCACAAACCGGCGACTTCCAGCCGGCCACCATTGTTTCCATCGACAAGCTGGCCTCTGACGCACAGCACCCGGAGTATGGAGATCATTACCGCATCGGCATGCGGATCGGCGACACGATTTACGTCTGCCGCGGCAGCGGTGGGCCGGCGCAATACATGGGCTGGAGCCCGAACAAAGAAGCTTCAGCCAGAATCGATCCCAAAGCCAAGACCATGACGGTAAAAGGTCCCAACGACCAGGTTGTGGAGTTGACCATCACGGGCAAGAAGACCGTGAAGTAGGACCCGCGATCTGCGTTAGTGGGTCTGCTTAAAAAAGCCGGCAAGGACTCAAGATCCCTCGAGAGAATCACGGCTATATGCTGTACCAGCTGATAGCCAAGAGTTAACAGGCAGAAAGCTGACGGCCGACGGCTGAAAGCTTATAATCAAGCGTTTGTGACTTCATCCTGAGGCGATTCGTGATGGCTCAAGTGTCAATGGCGGCGATCCCCGCCCTGAAGGACAGCTTTGCGCAACTGCGCACCCGCATGGATAAAGCCGTCGAGGACTTCCGCAAAGAGATGGGGGCGACCCGCACCGGACGCGCCTCCGTTCATATGCTGGATAGTGTCACTGTCGATGCCTATGGCTCGCAGATGCCGCTGAACCAATTGGCCAACGTGAGTGCGCCGGAGCCGCAGCTCATCACCGTACAGGCATGGGACGTCAGCCTGATCGGCGCCATCGAGAAGGCGATCCGTAGCGCTGATCTCGGCCTAAATCCGATGAACGACGGCAAGCTCATACGCGTGCCCGTGCCCGCACTGACCGAAGAGCGGCGCAAGGAAATGGTCAAGCACCTGCACAAAGTGCTGGAGGACCATCGCACCGCAGTTCGCAATATCCGCCGCGATGGCAACGACCTGATCAAAAAAGCCGTCAAGGACAAAAAGATCACGGAAGACGAAGAGCACGGCGCCCTCGAGCAGATCCAGAAACTTACTGACGACGAAATCAAGAAGATGGAAGAGTTGGCTAAGGGCAAAGAGAAAGAAGTGCTGTCGCTCTAGTTAGCCTGCGACGGCGTGCTGCGTCCGCGTTGTTTCCTTTCATGAGTTACGAGTGGTGCTCTTGCACCAGGGGCGCTTAAGAGGTTACGGCTCTCGGAGTGTTCATCGCGCTGGAGCAATGATGAGTAGTTATCGCACCTGCGTTGATGCGTATTGTGAGTAGATCATCTTGACTATCGCGATATAAGAGCCGCGATCGTGTATTCCATCTTGACGATAGAACCCAATTCCCAGTCATACGATCGCCGAACGGCTGCCGCGAGTTATCTGCTCGCCTTCGTGCTCGGTCTAGCTGTCACCGGCTACATGTTTCCCAAGCGCGCGATTTTCGCCACCGATATACGGGTTCGTCCGGTGTTTCAATACGACGCGGCAATGAATGTCTATGGCCAGCGTTACTTCACCAAAGACGCCTGGCGATGGCCACTCCTGCGGGCGAAGACGCTGGGAGTGCCCGACGGGACGAACGTCGGATTCATGGACGGAATTCCACTAGCTGAGCTGGTGGTGAAGCTTTTCCGCCGGTTCTTGCCGCCTGATTTTCACTCCGTCTATCTCTGGCTGGCGCTTTGCTGGGTTGCTCAGCCAATGGCAGCCGTTTTTGCCTTGAGGAGCGCAGGAGAGCGACGGCTGCTGCCCAATCTGGCGATTGCGGTCATCGCGGTTAGCATGCCTACGCTGCTATTTCGTTTCGTCCATGCTGCCCTGTGCAGTCATTTTGTAATCCTGATCGCACTGGGGCTTTATTTTCGGATGACGCGAAACGCCAGCATCTGGATGCTAATCGGCGCAGATGCGCTGATGCTGGCCGCGCTGCTCATCAATCCATACATCATGGAGATGACGGTCGCAGTCCTGGTGGCCGCGCCCATCACCCTGCTGGTACGGCGCGATCGGGCATGGACTTCGGTCGCGGCCGGCGTTGGCGCCGGTATCGCAATCATAGCCGTAGCGGCCCTGTTGCTCGGCTACGGTCACGCTATTCCCATGGGCGGCTTTGGCGTCTACACCATGAACCTGTTGTCGCCCATCTATCCCACTGTCGTGTTCGCCGGACAATTCGTCGATGCCACCGGCGGGCAGTACGAAGGCTTTCAATATCTAGGTGTCGGAGTGATTCTCACTCTCCTCGTCGCCGATTTCTGTCTCAATTTGAGCGATCGGCTGACACTGATGCGCCGCCATGCCGGACTGGTCTTTTCCTGCGTCGTATTGACCTGTCTTGCGCTTTCCACCAAGGTCTACGCCGGGCATCGTTTGCTGCTGGATCTTCCCACTCCGAGTTTTCTCATGGAGCTGCGCAGCACGGGCCGGCTCTTCTGGCCGGTTGCCTACGCGTTAGTCATCGTCGGCATCGTGATTGTCTGCCGCAAGCTGCCGCCGCGCTGGGCGTTCGTCACGGTGTTGGTATTTGCCAGTCTGCAATACGTCGAATCGATTCCCATGCGCCAGGAAGTCCGCCGCGTCATCCGCACCAGGCGCGGTTACACCGTCGACACGGTTCTCTTGCGATCGCTGCTGGCCACGCATTCCAAGCTGAATGTCTGGCCGAAGTTTGGCTGCGGAGCTGACGTTACCATCCCGGCTTTCTCCGACTTATATTTGCTTGCCTCGGAAGTGGCCATTCCTGTCAATATGTCTTATGTAGGACGCTTCGCCAACTTGCCAGACTGTGAGTTTTCAGAATTTCCGATCACGGTCGGTCAAAGCGAACTGTGGGTATTCGTGCCCCAGTGGAATCCGGCGATGGTGGTCTCGATTGTAGATTGGCGGGACATCTGCCGTCAGTCGGGCGTGCTCGTCGTTTGCGCGCAAGATTTACGGGGTCGCGCCGACCTGCCGCTGCCTGACGTCCCGGTATTGCCTTTGGGCAAGAGCCTGTCAACCGCCCCAGACGGTCCCGGAGACCAATGGTTGGCCTCTGGCTGGTACAACCCGGAACCTTGGGGGATCTGGAGCAGCGGTTCCATGGCTGACATCGCCGTTACTATTCCTGAAGCGGATAATCAGCCGCTTATGTTTACGGCTACCGCACAGGCATTTGCCTTGCATCCGGCCACCAGCCAGCGAATCAGGGTTCTAGCCGATGGGCACGAGGTAGCCACCTGGGACGTGAAGGAAGGTGCCCCAGCCGATTACACTGCGACCATTCCACCTCGGTCGACATCGGCTGAGCCAATCCTGATTCAGTTCCATGTCGACCATCCATCCAGTCCCACGGAACAAGGACGCGGGGCGGATGACCGGAAGCTGGGTTTTGGGCTCTCTGCATTCCGATTTGATCTGGAACGAGCCAACGCGAATCATCAGAAATAGAGGAAGCAACATCGATTTCAGCTATGGCAGTTGCAAGAAACCCACCGCATCCAGTCGAAACCCCCAGTGCTTTAGGCCCTGAATCGAAAGTGCGTGTGGACGCCGGGAACACCGGTTTCTCCTCTTCCGTTGTTGCCGCTTGCGTTGCCGCCGCTGCATTTCTGGTGGCTTTGCTGATTATCAACCACTCTCTTTTTACGACTCCAATTCATGCGTACTCCGATTTCGCCGCCAACGGCCAGGAGATCGAAAGGGCCAAGCACTTCCGTCAAATGCTTGGCAACTACTCCCGTTGGGGCTTCCACCATCCCGGTCCCGCATTTATGTATATCTGGGCCTTTGGCGAAGCGTTCTTTCGTGAGTTTCTGCATCTAGTGCCGGCCAATATGAATGCTCATATTCTGACCATCATATTGCTCAACACAGCCTTCCTCTTTGGCACGATCGGCATTCTCGCCAGGCGCTGTACCTCCCGCTTGTTCGTTCCCGTCGCGCTGGGCCTGTCACTGTTTTTCATCTATGTGCTGAACCAGACTGTTGCCGGCTCGGCCATCCTTTCGATCTGGATGCCGCACGTATTGCTGTTCCCCTTTCTTTTCTTCGTCGCGGTGTCCGCAGTTGTGGCCATAGGCGAAGTATCGAAGCTGCCGTGGCTGGTGCTCACGGGGCTGCTTCTCCTGCACGGTCATGCCGCCCAACCGCTGTTTGTCGGCGGCCTCACCATCATGAGTCTGGTGACCCTGTGGCTGGTTAGAGGGCGAATTGTTGGATTGCGACCGCTGTTGCAGGAAAGCCTCCAATCACTGCTTGTGAGTTTGGTCTTGGTTGTCATTTTCGCGCTGCCGATCGTTGTGGATGTTTTTCTTCATCATCCGAACAATGTGCAGGCCATCATGGCCTACAATGCGCAGCACCAGGGCCTTCAGAACAAGCCCAGGGTCTCGCTGAAGTACGAGGTGAGCTTTCTCGATTTTGTTCCGGACACAGATGTCCTGCTCAAGCAAAGACCGACTCATCTCATGTCGGCCGGCGGCTCTAAACCCTACGTCGCCATTTACTGGTGCGTCGCATGCCTCCTGTTAGGGCTGCTGGTGGGAGTTTGCGCGCGGCGCGAAGCCAGAATCCCGGCTTTCTTCAAGTACCTGGCTTTGGAGATTGCGGCCGTAGTGGCGCTGTTCTATGTGTGGACGCTCAAGATGGCAGGGCCGCTGTTCAACTTTAATGGTTATTTCTTCTACGGCATGCAATTACTGGCGCTGCTGGTGATGGTGGCGATTATCCTGGACGCACTTCGCCTCTCCGTGCGTCCGGGGATAGCGTTAGCGCTTTGCGCGCTGGTTCCCTTACCCATGTTTGCGGCCAAGTCCGGCTTCCGCAACGCCTGGACCGGGGACCCGGAAACTGATCGCCTGATTGCGAGCCTTCCCCCCGATATGGGACCCGTACATCTCGCCTTCCCCGGCCAGAATTGGTTGACGATGCTGGGAGTCGTCTACCAAATGAAGCTCGAGCACCAGCCATTTTGCGTGGACGAGGTGTGGGCGCCCGCTTTCGCGCCTGCGGAAGTCTGCCGCACGATGGATGGGTTGACCAACCTGGTGCTGACGCGTACTCCGATAAAGTGCATGTCTCCCTGCCGCGTGTTGTCCAAGGATGATCAATTTGAGTTTCTGCTGATGCCTTATCCTTTCCTGCGCTTGCCCGTCACGGTCACGCCAGAGAATATCGATACTCTCAACGTAAGTTTCTATGGCAGCGATACTGGACCAGTATGGTCTTCGCGTCGGTCTGCGGTCTATTTTCGCTTGGCCACCGACTTCAGCTCTGCATCACAGGTGCGGGTCAACCTGTTGGGGTCGGCTCGCCCCGGGCAGCCAGCGCGGATCAGTCTCAACGGTAAGGTCCTGGGCATGATTTCTGCTGGACCCGACAGCACCGATTTTGTTATCGATCGATCGGTTCTGCTGGCTGGAGCGGAGAATGCTCTCGTGATCGAGGTGGATAACGCGAAGCCCTCCGGCGATGATCCTCGGACGCTGGGTTTTCTTTGGAGCGGACTCCAGCTCACCGCAGCTGGTCAGTAAGAGCAAAGCTCCAGTGAACGGCAAGAGTCCGGCCCCCACGGTATCCTCTTAATCATGCTGCCACTAGCCGACGAGCTTGCGCTTAGCGAGGCATTTCGGCGACATTCATCCCATGCTGCTCGATCTCGGCGATCTGCGGGTGCGCAACTGGCACAGAGACGATCTCGATGCACTGCTGCGCTTCGCCAACAATTCCAAAATCGCCGACAATCTGCGCGACCAGTTTCCCCACCCCTACACCCGCCGCGATGGCATCGAGTATCTGAATTACGTACGATCCATGGATCCGGCGATGGCCTTTGCCATCGAGTACGGCGGCGAAGCCGTCGGCGGCATCGGATTCAAACTGGGAGTGGACATCGCCCGCCTCAGCGTGGAGATGGGCTACTGGCTCGCCGAGCCGCTCTGGGGACGCGGCCTCACCACACGCGCGGTAACCGCAGCCTCGGACTGGGCCATCGACAGTTACAAAGTCGTTCGCGTCTTTGCCACCGTCTTCTCCCACAATGTGGCATCCATGCGCGTACTGGAAAAGGCCGGCTTTGTGCGCGAGGGGGTTCTGCGGCGCAGCGCAGTCAAGAAGGGCGTCATCCTCGACCAGGTGCTGTACGCCAAAGTGCGATGATCCGCTGCCTGCTAGCATAGCCTTGTGCCTCCGCTGCTCGACGTTCGCAATCTCAGCATAGAATTCGCTAGCTCTCAGGGCATGGTCACGGCTGTTCGCGACGTCAGCTTCCAGATTGAAGCGGGCCAGGTCCTGGGACTGGTGGGCGAATCCGGCTCGGGCAAGTCTGTTACTGCACTCGCGATACTGCGCCTGCTTCCGCCACAAGCGCGTGTTCACGGAAGCATCCGCTTCCGCGACGACGACCTGCTACGAATCCCGGAGCCGCAGCTCCGCCGCATCCGCGGCGCCGGCATTAGCATGATTTTTCAGGAGCCGATGACCGCTCTGAATCCCGTGATGCGGGTTGGTGACCAGATCGCCGAGGCAGTGCTGGCGCACGCCCGTGGTAACGGTCGCGTCACCAAGGCCGAAGCCTGGCGTCTGGCGGTCGATTCGATCCGCACTGTTGCCATTGCCGACGCGGATCGACGCGCGCGCGATTATCCGCACCAGCTTTCCGGCGGCCAGCGCCAGCGTGTGATGATTGCTATGGCCGTGGTCAATCGTCCTTCGCTGCTCATTGCCGACGAGCCCACCACTGCGCTCGACGTTACGATTCAGGCCGAAGTGCTTGATCTGCTCGCCCGGATGCGGGAAAAGTTCTCGCTGGCCATGCTGTTCATCTCGCATGACCTCGCGGTGGTTTCGCAAATCTCGCACCACATCGCCGTGATGTATGCGGGAAGCGTGGTCGAGATGGGAATGGCACGCGATGTTTTTCTTCGTCCCATGCACCCATACACGCGCGGCCTGTTAAACTCAGTGCCAACCTTGCGCTCCGATCGCGCCAAGCCGCTACAGACCATCGAAGGCTCCGTGCCGGCCATCGCGGCACTGCCGCCAGGCTGCGCCTTCGAGCCCCGCTGCGCCTCGCGCCTCGCCAGCTGTGCAGACGCCTTGCCGCCGCTGGTGGAGGTTTCTCCCGGGCACTTTGCTCGCTGTCCGGTCATCGCACAGGAGGCGCGCTGACCTGTGCGCCTGCTCCTGCTCAGCGACATTCATGCCAACCTGGAAGCACTGGAGGCTTGCCTTCATGCCGCCCCCTCGCACGATCAAGTCGTGAATCTTGGCGACATCGTGGGATACAACGCTTCTCCCAACGAGGTGTGCGAGCGAGTGAAGGCAATGGGCAGCCCGGTGGTGCGTGGCAATCACGATCGCGTCTGTTCCGGGCTGTCCGGTTTGTCGGAGTTCAATTTCGTGGCCGCAATGTCGGCCCGCTGGACGCAGACGATACTTGAGCCTGAGCATCGCGAGTGGTTGCGTAGCCTGCCACAGGGTCCGCTGCGCCGGGACGATCTGCCGGGCGCCGAATTTGTGCACGGCTCCCCACGGGATGAAGATGAGTATGTCTTGAACAGCTCTACTGCCGGTCAGGATTTTCATCTTCCCGGCCACGCTGACATCATTTTCTTCGGCCACACGCATCTGCAAGGCGGATTCGCGTACAAAGACGGCAAGACGCGTGCCATCGCGCCTCTGTATCGCAGCAGCCAGGGAGTTGCATATTCGAAATTCACGCTAGCCCCGGGCGAACGTTATCTCATCAATCCTGGGTCTGTGGGTCAGCCGCGCGACAACGACTGGCGCGGGGCATTCGCGCTCTACGAGTCCGACGGTGAAGGTCCTGGCACCGTAACCTTCTATCGCGCGCCCTACGATGTTGAGCTCGCGCAGCAGCGAATCCTCGATGCCGAGCTGCCGGAGCGGCTCGCCACTCGATTAGTGTTGGGACGCTGAGAATTCTTCCTGCCATCTGCGTGCATCGAATCTGGTAGAGGTAAACTACACAACATGCCCATCCGTCCGTTCCCCGACAAATCATCGCGCTACCGTTCCCAGGAATTCATTGGGGCACCGATTACCAGCCTGGATCAGGGATATCTGGTCACCTACATCGATGGCGGAGCACGCGGAAATCCCGGTCCCGCGGGCTACGGAGTTGTGATCGAAGACGAACTCGGCCGTCCCGTGGCCGAACTCAGCGAGTTCCTCGGACGCCAGACTAACAACTACGCCGAGTATTCAGGTTTGCTGGCGGCGCTGAACTACGCTCTACGGCATGGCTTCAAGGCGCTCAAGGTGATTAGCGATTCGGAATTGATGGTCAAGCAGATCAGTGGCGACTACAAGGTCAGCAGTCCCACATTGAAGGAGTTGCATAGCCGCGCCATGAAGCTGATCGATCAGCTTGACTACTTCGACATCCGACACGTGCTGCGCGAAAAGAATCGCCAAGCCGACCGGCTGGCCAATTTGGCGATGGATCGAGGCATCGCGAAGAAAGCCCCCGCCGTGAGCGCTACCGATGTCGGCGGCGTGGCCTCTGTATCGCCTGAAATCAATGGTGTGGTCCGGGACGGCGTTATACACTTCATGGGCGCGGCGCTGCCCGATGGCACGCTGGTGAAGGTTCGCACGGTCAAATCTTAGTCAGCCCCCATTCCACGCCCGCCGCGACCCGCCCATCATGGACAAATACGAACCTCAGTTTTATCCCGAGATTTCCTTTGGCGGATATACCAGGTTCGACGGGACCGTCGAGTTCTATACCAGGGTCCGGGCGCTGCTGCATGTCGGCTCGGTAGTGGCGGATGTTGGTTGCGGCGGCGGTGAACACCAGGAAGATACCTTACCTCTTCGGCGCAACCTGCGATGTCTCAAGGGAGCAGTCGCCAGGGTGATCGGCCTGGACGTAGCTGATGCCGGACGAACCAACCCCGCCATCGATGAGTTCCGCCGGCTTACGCCGGATAAGCCCTGGCCCATCGAGGACCGATCTATTAACTTGGTGCTCTGCGACAGCGTGATCGAGCATCTGCGGGATCCTGACATGTTGTTTCGAGAGGCGCAGCGCGTCCTGGTCCCGCGGGGATACCTCTGCATCCGAACTACCAACCTCTTGAGCTATGTCGGTCTGGCCGCGCGGCTGATGCCGAATCGATACCACGCTGCCGTATTGTCGCGGGTGCAAACCGCACGCAAAGAGGCCGACGTTTTTCCCACGCTCTATCGCTGCAACACGGTCTGGGCAATTCGTCGCGAATTCCGCAAACAGGGTTTCCACGCGGTCGTCTATGGTCACGACGCCGGACCCGGCTACCTAGTCTTTTCGAGGATCGCCTACGCGGCGGGATTTCTCCATCAGCGGATCGCACCGGGCGCAATTCGCCCAACAATTATGGGGTTCGGCCAGTTAATGGAGAGTTGAGAGGAAAATTCACGGTTGCCCCGTCGTCGCTGACGGTTCGTCTTCTTCGGCGCGGATCAAACCAAACTTCTTCAACTTGTAGCGCAGGGCGTCACGGCTGATATCGAGCAGCCTCGCGGCGTGGGTCTGATTGCCATTCGCCTGCGACATGGCAATCTCCACGAGTTCCCGCTCCACTTCTTCCAGCGATGTCCCGCCCTCCGGAATCTCCAGCTTGGGAAGGCTTCGCCCGTCAGGCAATTGCTTGTTCGCCGAGCCGCCATTGTGGCCGGAGGAGATCTCGAATGCGGTCAAGGCTGAGTGCTGCTGCGCTACCGCAAACGGCAGATAATCGGGATTGAGCTGCGGAGCTTCCTCCAGGATCATCGCCCGCTCCACTGCGTTCTTCAGCTCGCGGACATTGCCCGGCCAGTCGTACCTCAGCATCAGCTTGCGCGTTTCGTCGGTGATGCCGAGGACGTTCTTGCGGAACTTGCGGTTGTAGCGCGAGATAAAGAACTCCACCAGCGGCAGAATGTCTTCCTTGCGCTCGCGCAACGGGGGCAGAAAAATCGAGATGATCGCCAGCCGGTAATACAGGTCTTGCCGAAAGGTGTTTTCGCGCACGGCCCGTTCCAGATCGCGATTCGAGGCCGCGATCACGCGCACATCCACCTGCATGTCGCGCACGCCGCCGACCCGGCGGATCACCTGGTCTTCCAGCACGCGCAGCAGCTTGGCCTGCAGCAGCGGCGACAGCTCGCCGATTTCATCGAGGAAGAGCGTGCCGCCATCGGCTGTCTCAAACAGCCCCTTCTTCATGGTCTTGGCGTCGGTAAAGGCGCCGCGCTCATGACCGAAGAGCTCCGCCTCCATCAGCGTTTCCGGAATCGCCGAGCAGTTGATGGCGACAAAAGGCTTGTCCTGACGACGGCTCTGATAGTGAATGGCTTTGGCGATCAGGTCCTTGCCGCTTCCACTTTCGCCTTGCACCAGAATCGTCGTCGCCTCGCTGGCTGCAACCTTGTGGACGAAACCCAGCAGCTCTGACATCTTTTGCGAAACGCCGATGACGTTGTGATACCCGGTGCGGCGCCGCATCTCGCCGCGCAGCGATTCGACTTCCGAACGTAGGCGCGTCGTCTCCAGCGCGTTCTTGACGGCGACCGCCAGCTCGTCGAAGTCCAGCGGCTTACCGACGAAGTCGTACGCGCCCAGCTTGAGCGCGGTCTTCACATCCTCCAACTGCGGATCGGCGGTAATCATAATGACCGCCCGCGCATCGCCGGACTTCTTCAGCTGCTCCAGCAGCTCGATTCCGCTGGCGTCGGGCAGGCGCACGTCGAGCAGCACGAGATCCGGAGACTCGTTGTGAGCCACGCGCAGCGCAGCCGAGCCGTTCTCAGCCTCTAGTACGTGATAACCCCACTCTTCACACTTCTGGCGCAGAGACCAACGAACGAGCTTCTCGTCGTCGACAATTAAGACTTTTTCCGAGGGCATTAACTCTTAGCAATAGGTTACTACAGGACAAGCGTTGAAAACCCCCGCATCCCACTAACGGGGCATCGTGGCGCGTAGGCGGACGGCCTCGACGTAAACAAGAAAAATTTTGTGCGGAGGCGGTTTCATACAACCAAACTGAGCTATTATCCCTCGCAATAAGTGGGGTGGGGGTGCCGTGGTGCGGGCTCGAAGTTTCGAGCCGGTGCAATTCGTCCGGCAAACCAACAAGCGTACGGCTCAGAAACAGAGCCTCAGCCGGCGCAGACTGGCGGCTGTATCGGACGTGTGTGTTTTCGCGTCCTTAACTCTCCTCAAGCTGATCTGCGGGATCGCCGATAACTCCTTTGTGCAGAGGTCGGCGCTCATTACGGGCCTGTCGCTCGCCATGTGCGGCCTGACTCTGGCAGGCATCGGTGAGTGGGCTTCTGGCCGTTTTGACAGCTCAAGCGCCGACAGCGGACGCGAACCCGCGTCCGCTTCTTCGTCCAACCACGACACTGGCACTGCTGTTACCCCTGTCTCCGCTTCACTGCCGTACTTGCCGGAAGGCAGCAACCACCTTCCTGCAGACACTCCCGGCTATACCTTCCATCGCGATGTCCGCGAAGTGCGCCTCCAGTTCACGGTGGCCGACCAGCAGGGCCGACTTGTTCAGGATCTGTCACCCGACGAGGTGCGTGTCTTCGACAATCAGGCGCCGGTCGAACGCTTCAACGACTTCGAACGCGCTCAGGACCTGCCGCTGCGTCTGGGGCTCGTCGTCGATACCAGCGATTCCGTGATGCGCGTGCTGGCCGATGAGAAGACCGCCGCTGCCAATTTTCTCGATCGCGTGATGCGGCCAGAAGGCGACACGGCTTTCATCATGGCGTTTGGCGGCGACATCAGGATGTGGCAGAACTCCACGGCGAATCGTCGAGATTTGATGGATGCAATTGCACGGCTAAAGCAGCCGGGATGGGGCACGCGCTTCTATGATGCGCTGTACTCGGCATGTTCGGGGGAGCTGTCGGTGGGAAGCGACAAGCTGGTCCATCGGGCTGTTGTGGTTCTCAGCGACGGCGATGACACGGACAGCATTCACAGCCTGCGGGACGTGGTCGCCATTGCGGAGCGCAGCGAAATTCAGGTCTACGCTCTGACCATCCGTGCCGGCAAAGCCGACGGCCGCGGTGATCGGATACTGCAGCGCCTCACCGACGCGACCGGCGGACGCCTGTATGTGGCGCCGTCCGCAAGCGATTTGGACGCTGCCTTTACGCAGATGGAGCGCGACCTGCGCACCCAATATTACGTCTCCTTCCACCCGCAACAGACGACGCCGGGATTTCATTCATTACGCCTGGAGGTTCGTCCTTTGCAGAAGCTGGAAATCCACGCGCGCCAGGGCTACTACGCCATGGCTCAGTAAAGCCGCTATTCGCTGTTCGCGTTTCGCCCCTCACAAGCTTGCATGTGTCATCCTGAGCGAGCATCCTGCCGTTGGCTGAGAGTCGCGGGAGCCCCATTCCAGCCGCTGACTTTCAAGCAAGCTGGCGATAACTCGCCAGCGTTCTGGCAAAAAGCGAAGAGCGAAAAGCGACCGGCGATCTTCCGTCATCGGCTATACTCGTCCAGCGAAGGGGAAAGGGTGAGTTCCGTCGGCCTGCAACCTGATCAGCAAGTTCAGTCGCGCCCTGCTGGCCCGTCTCCTTTGTCCGGCAACCGGGCCTACGCTGCCGGCCTGCTGCTCATCCTGCTTACGGTTGTTCTGTACTATCCCGTCCGCAGGCATCCCTACGTCAATTACGACGACAACGTTTACGTGACCGATAACGCTCACGTCCAGAATGGCCTGACTTGGGACACCTTCGAGTGGGCGTTGGTGACGTACGACGCGGGCAATTGGCACCCGCTCACATGGCTCTCGCATGCTCTCGACGTGCAGATCTTTGACACCTCTCCCGGCGGAGCGCATCAGACCAGCATGCTGCTGCACGGACTGAACGCAGCGCTGCTGTTCTGGGTGCTGTTGGGGGCCACAGGCTATACCGGACGCAGCTTCATGGTGGCCGCGCTCTTTGCTGTTCATCCTATCAATGTCGAATCCGTCGCGTGGATCTCGGAGCGTAAGACCGTCCTCAGCATGTTGTTTTTCATCCTCGCCCTGGGGACGTATCGCTGGTATACAGAGAATCCGAAGGCGCTCCGTTATGCCGTAGTCGGGCTGCTGTTTGCGCTTGGTCTGATGGCCAAACCGCAAGTCATTACCTTGCCATTCGTGTTGCTGCTCTGGGATTACTGGCCGCTGCGCCGGGACGCTCCTCGCTCTTCGCCGTTCGCTCTTCGCCGGAATTGCTCAGGTGAAACCTTGGGCGAACAGCGAGCAGCGAACGGCGAACGGCGAGGGTTGGGCGAATGGCGATGGTTGCTCCTGGAAAAGATTCCGCTCTTCGTCATTGCCGCCGCCAGTGCGGTCATAACCATGAAGGCGCAGCGTTCCAGCGGCGCGGTTCTCTCGCTTGGCGTATCGCCACTTTCGGTGCGGCTGTCGAACGCGCTGGTCTCCTACATTCGCTATTTGCTGGATGCTTTCTGGCCGAGCGGCCTCGCGCCGATGTACCCGCATCCGGGCGACTCGCTGCGAGGGTGGCGAGTCTATGGCTCGTTGCTGATTCTGCTGATGATCACCATGCTCGTGCTGCAATACCGGCAACGTCGCTATCTGCTGGTCGGCTGGCTGTGGTTCCTGGGGACGATGGTTCCGATGATCGGCTTGGTGCAGGTGGGCCGCCAGGCAATGGCAGACCGCTACGCCTATCTTCCCTTCGTCGGCATATTCATCCTGGTCTGCTGGGGTATGGCGCAG
>JASHXK010000595.1 GCA_030043575.1 Terriglobales bacterium | reverse complement strand
CGGCTGGCCACGTCGTCCAATATGGCCTTCGCCGTGTTGTCCACGCGCCACGGTCTCTTCAGATCCGGGAACTGGATGGAGTTGATCTTGCTGCAGGTCGGCGGCGGCGGCGGTACTTCGACATTCACCGTGCACGTGCCGCTGCCCGACAGGTTGCGGGCATCCGTTGCCGTTGCCGTAACCGTGACTGGACCAGCGCCCGCACCAGCGGTGTCGAGGGTTGCCGTGTTGCCCGTGCCGCTGATGTTGCCGGCCGAAGCAGTGTAGGTGATACCGGTGATCTGCGCG
Source organism: Terriglobales bacterium (assembly GCA_030043575.1). GTDB lineage: Bacteria > Acidobacteriota > Terriglobia > Terriglobales > Acidobacteriaceae > Bog-257. The sequence goes on along the minus strand of JASHXK010000595.1, from coordinate 3,529 downwards.
TTGTCAGGACTGGTCGCCGTCGTAGTGATAGTCGACGGGCTGCCACTCTGCACCGTGCCCGGATTCGACGAGCAGCTCACCTGCGGCGGATTCATCGGCTTCGCCTTCACGGTGAAGTTGGCCGCGCAGGTCGCCGATCCGCCCTTCTTCATCTTGGGATCGCTAATCGTGGCATTGGCCGTATAGCTGCCGGCCGCTACGCCCGTGGTATCGACGCGTGCGGACTGTGCGTCAGCTTTATCCAGCTTGCCGCCGTTGGTGGTCCAGGCGTAGGTGACGGTATGCTTGGGATTGAAGTTGCTTCCCGTCGCGGTCACCGTTACCGGCTCGCCTTCCGTTACCTCCGTGGGCTGCGCTGTGCAGGCCGCGGTCGGAGTCGGCGTGTAGTAGTTGCCCGCCTCTAAGACCAGACCAGCGGACAGACGCAGGCTGTTCCACTGTTTCGATCCGGTCGCGTAAATCTGACTGTAGTTGCTGTAGATATAGTCTGCCTGCGCCACGCGAAGCGCCAGGCCGAAGGTTCCCCCATGCCAGACGTGGTAATCAATTCCGCCGCCTGCTCCCAAAGCCGCATTCCACTCGTCGATGGAAGCCACCGGGAACGGGTACTGTGGCGCAACCTGATGCAGAGCGCCGGCATAGAACCGGACAAACGGGGAGAACGAGTCGGTGTGATATTTGTACTGCAACCCACCTAACACGTAATAATCCGAAGCGGCCCCGAGACCGCCGTAGTTCCGGCCCCAATGCCCGCTGCTATCCACCAATACGCCAAGATTGTGGGCAAAAGGCAGATAATAGACATTCTCTACATCTACGCCGAAGCTAATGTCTTGGGTCTTTTCGCCAAAGTCGTAGGTCCCGGCCGGATGCAACCACGCATAGCCGAGGTAAACCTCATCCTTGGGCTGGATGGTGACCTGCGCTGCAGCAAAAGTTCCCCATAAGAAGACGATCGCAAGCGCAATCGTTGTCGCAACACAGCTTGTTGGGACTACTTTAATACGCGAAGACATTCTTAATCCTCCGGAACTTCAGCAGTACCGTAAGCAAAGTGGCCCAGCTCGGTTCAGTATTTCTTGTACAAGTGCAAGGAAAAAGTCCTGCCCGCAACAGCACGTCATTGTACAGCAACACCAGAGATTAACAAAACTTTCATGGTCAATCTCTTGCTCCGTTTTCGACGCTGTTTACTGATCTTGTACCCTTAGGAGTATCTGGCTGCCGGCCGAAAGCTTAACTTGCTTGCCGTTGGACGACAGGACGGAGCCCTGCTCCAATTGCAGATCATGCAATCCTATCACGCCGCTGGACTGCGGTGTGACTTGGGGAGCGCTCGGTTGATCACCTTGGGGTGAATTCGGTGTGTTGCGTGGCGAACCGGCTGGATTGGGGAAGTTCGATGTGGGGTTGCCGACTCCGCCCGGACTTCCACCGGGGTAAGTTCCGCCCATGGGACCTGGGGCGCCGGCGCCCGGCGTTCCCGCCGGACCTCCCATCGGAATGGGATTGGAGGCGTAGGTCATCAGCGGCGGTCCCACGGCCTGAATACTGGCCTTCAGCGACAGCTTGCGGCCGTCTTTCAGTGCAATCTGTTCGAAGGCAATGCCTAACTGCGACTGCGGATCACCTTTGGCCCGTGCCGAGGATTCAGTGACGTGCCCCAGGACTTTGGAGCCGGGTGGAACCAGGGTTCCGTCCCCCGCCCGCCATTGGTCGGTGATTTTGGCCTCCACGGGATCGCCTGCTTTGAGCTTTCTCGAGTCGAGGGACCTTGCCAGCTCCATCGGAATGGTCTGGCCGGCCTGATCTCCCGCAGACGCAGGCTGCTCCTGGGTACCGGCACTTTGTCCAACGCCGAAAGAAGTGGCGAGCAATACGAAAATAATGGCAGCCGCTCGATTCATAAACCCAACTCCAATCCTGATGGCAGGCGCGGTAAGAGAATTCCGCTTCAGTCGCGAGGTTATTTAGTCAGATTCGCGTCACTCCACGCACGTGGCCTTAAAGATGTTACCTTATTGCCATACGTTGTTGGACGACTGAACGGGCTTGCGGTGATCCAAACGACGCCGATACGCCACTTGGCATCTAAGACCTCGGCGCCGTGGGCCGTGAAGTCGTTACGCTTCAGGTATCCGAAAGGCAATTGCTCCCAATGCCGCAGGAAAAAATCCTGATCGTCGAAGATGAGGAAAACGAACGCAGCGGACTGGCCGAATTGGTCCGCGCCTGGGGATACGAGGCCGAAACCGCCTGTGATGGGGTGGAGGGGCTGCAAGCGGTCGAGCTTTGGAATCCAGGCATCGTCATCACCGACCTGCGCATGCCAAAAATGGATGGCATGCAGCTGCTGGAGCAGATCGCCGCGCAACCGCAGCAGATTGCCGTCGTTCTTCTAACCGCGCAGGGCAGCATCGATGCTGCCGTAAACGCCATGAAAATCGGCGCTTTCGACTTCATCGAGAAGCCGGTCAATCCTACCCGGCTGCGCAATATCCTGCAAAATGCATCCCGCCTGCGCGGCACTGAGCGCGAACTGGAAGCCAGCCGCCGCAAGCTGCGCGACATCGGAGTTTTGGGCGCGCTCGTCGGCCCCTCCAAGCGTATGCAGGAAGTCTTTCGCCTGATCGAAATGGTCGCTCCCAGTACCGCATCCGTGCTGATCACCGGCGAAAGCGGCACCGGTAAGGAGCTGGTCGCGCGCACGATTCATTCCCTCAGCGCCCGCAAGACCAAGCCCTTCGTGGCCATCAACTGCGCTGCCATCCCCGAAACGCTGATCGAGAGCGAAATCTTCGGTCACGAAAAAGGCGCCTTTACCGGCGCCCTCGAACGTCGCATCGGCTGTTTCGAGTTGGCCGAAGGCGGAACCTTGCTGCTGGATGAGATCGGCGAAATGCCCATCGCCACCCAGGCCAAGCTGCTGCGCGTGCTGGAAGACCGCAAGCTGCGCCGCCTGGGCAGCAAAAGCGAGACCGCAGTTGATGTGCGCGTGTTGACCGCGACCAACAAGGTCCCCGAAGACGCGGTCGCCCAGGGACACCTGCGCAACGACCTCTTCTATCGCCTGAATGTCTTTAACATTCAGCTTCCGCCCTTGCGCGAGCACAAGGAAGATCTGCCGGCTCTGGTGCAGGAGTTGCTGGCGGACATGAACCAGAAGCACGAACGCAACGTCGGCGGCGTCAGCGAACCGGTCGCCAGTGCCTTTCAGTCTTATGCCTGGCCGGGAAATGTTCGTGAGCTGCGCAACACGCTGGAGCGAGCAGTGATCGTATGCGAGAGTGCGGCAATTGAGATGAAGCATCTGCCGCCGGGCTTCGGTCAGGTGGCTGCGCGAGCTCCCGTTCAGGAAGCGAATGCCGTGCGCCTGGGCGTTGGCACCACCGTCGACCAGGCCGAGCGCTTACTTATCCTGAAGACGCTGGAAGCGACCAACAACAACAAGACCCGCGCCGCTGAAATTTTGGGCATCAGCCTCAAGACTTTGCACAATAAGCTGAAGGAGTACGGCACGCAGAGCGCC
>JASHXK010000594.1 GCA_030043575.1 Terriglobales bacterium | reverse complement strand
CACCGCGCGCACGAATCCGCATCGCGGCTACATCACCATCATCGAAGGTTGCGACAAGTTTTGCGCCTACTGCGTTGTGCCGTACACGCGCGGCAAAGAGCGCAGCCGCACCTCCGACTCCGTTCTGCGCGAAGCCCACCGCATGGCCGACGCCGGTTATACCGACACCCAGCTCCTCGGCCAGAACGTGAATTCCTACCGCGATCCGGCAGGGAAGATGAGCTTCGCGGAAGTGCTGGCCGCAGTCGGCGAGTTGCCCGGTATTCGCCGCGTGCGCTTCACTACCTCGCATCCGCGCGACTTCACCAAGGACATCATCGACGCGATCGACGCCGTGCCCGCGCTCTGCGATCACGTGCACTTGCCGGTGCAGAGCGGCTCGTCGCGCGTGCTGGCCTCGATGTTCCGCGAGTACACCCGCGAGCAGTACCTCGAGCGCATCGCCTGGATGAAGTCGACACGCAATAAAGAGATCAGCATTACGACCGATGTGATTGTTGGATTTCCCGGCGAGACCGAGGCGGAGTTCGGCGAGACGCTGAGCCTGCTGGACGAGGTCGGCTACGACGGCATCTTCTCGTTCAAGTATTCGCCGCGTCCGAACACGCCGTCGCTGCAGTACATCGACTCGATTCCCGACGAGGAGAAATCGCGCCGCCTGCAGATTCTGCAGGAGCGTCAGCGGGAGATCCAGCGCGCGAGCTACCGGAGGCATTTAGGGCAGACTCTTGAAGTGATGGTTGAGGGCAGGAACGATGCGCGCGGGCAGGTCATCGGCCGCACCTCGCAGAATAAGACGTTGAACTTCACCACCAACGGCAGGGGAGAGCCGAACGTCGGAGAATACGTGAACGTGAAGGTGACGCAGGTGTTTCCGAACAGTCTGGTAGGCGTTCTTGTATGAAAGGCGTTTCCACCACGGGAGCACGGAACACAGGGAATTTTTTGAGTTGGTAGACGTAAGGGGTTCGTATCAGGGCACGTCTTCAGACGTGCCGAGCACAGCAAGAGATGAGTGGGCTTTAGCCCCTGCGGCCTGGTCGCGACTTGCAGGGGCTGAAGCCCACATTAAAATCGACCGGTTCGGCACGACTAAAGTCGGGCCCTGATACGAACCATGAACCTTGGAGGGACCACGATGGAAGTTGAAATGAAAATTCGCGGGCTGATGATGGACCCGGTGACGAACATGCCCATCGTGGTGCTGAAGGACCAGGGCAGCGACGTGGTATTGCCTATCTGGGTGGGCGTGTACGAGGCCAACGCCATTGCGCTGGAGATCGAGAAGATCACCACGCCGCGACCGATGACCCACGACCTGTTGAAGAACCTGCTGATTGGGCTGGAGACGATGGTGCGCAAAGTGGTCGTCACCGAGCTCAAGGAAGACACGTTCTTCGCTGTGATCTGGCTGGAGCGCAACGGCGAGATCATCAGCGTCGACTCGCGTCCGTCGGACGCGCTGGCTCTGGCCCTGCGCATGGATTGCCCCATCTTCGTCGAGGAGGACGTGCTGAAGAACAGCAAGGTCGCCAGCAACGTGAACGATCGTGTCTCTGCTGAAGAACTGCGCAAATGGCTGGAGAACCTGGGCGAGGACGACTTGGGGCGATACAAAATGTGAGAAAAGCAGTAATTATTAGCTAGCACTCGGATAGGACGCGTGATTGACATTGCTTTCTTCGGCGGCAAAAGCTGCTCGTGAGGCGGTACAGCGCGCGGCACAATTTCCATGCCTAATTACTAATCACTAATTACTAATTACTTTGTTTCATGGACTCCGCCGAACAACTGCAACGCATCTACCTCGCCGGCTTCGAACTCCAGACCTTCGATCGTTATCCCAACGCAGTTGGCGTGATTCGCGATGGCTGCATAGCACTCCTGCGCGCAACCCCCACGGGTTTGCAGATGATCGGCGCGCCCGGCTGGCGCATGGGCGAAGTGCTTGGCGTGCTGGTCGAAAAAGACGGCAGGGAAGTCTTCCGGGCGAAATCGGAAGTCGTGGAGGCCACGCCCGAGCGGCTGGAGACGCTGCGAAAATTCAAGGCCGATCTGGAGCAGCTGCTCACTGCCACCGCGTAATCGGCTCGTTGATCAGCTGATGATCTTCACTCGATAGCGCTTCAGCAGCGGGTCCACCGTGATCAGCGTCGCCTCCTCCGCCATACACTGCGCGATGAGTAGCCGGTCAAAGGGATCGCGATGATGTAACGGAAGTTTCTCCAACATCGTCAAGTGGGAAAGTTGTATAGGCAGCAAGGTCATGCGGTGTTCGACCAGCTTTCGCTGCACGAACTCCGCCGCCGAGCCGCTTACTCTCAGCTTCCCAGTCGTCGCCTTGATCGCCATCTCCCAGGCACTGGCGATACTCACCAGAATCTCGTTGTCGCGATCTTCAATCAGCTCTAGAACTCTGGAAGAGAGCCGTGGGGGCTCAGAGATGGCCCAGATGAAAACATGTGTATCGAGGAGTGCCTTCAACGGTAAAACGACTCCTCGATGTCGGGAGGCAAGGGAGCGTCGAAATCGTCGGCGACCCAGATCTCACCCTTTGCCAGACCTAATGGGCGCTTGCCCCTATGCTTCTTGATGGCCACCAACCGCGCTACCGGCTGGCCTGCCTTGGCGATGATGACCTCCTCGCCTAGAGCAACCCGCTCCAGTAGCTTGGAAAGGTGGGTCTTGGCCTGGTGAATATTGACTTGCATGAGGTGATTATAGACTAAGTGATGGACTAAGTCTGCCTGCTACAGGCGACACTTGTTTCGCCGACCCGAGCGCGGGTCACCCATAGATAGGCCGCGATTCGGCGAAAAGCCTGAGGTCTGGAATGATTGAGAAAATCGGCGCCGGCAACCGCCGGAAGGGTGGATTCTAGCGACCCGCACGTGACTTAACATAATATCTGTTATCGGACATTGTTACTGTTGCGGCGGCCGAAAGCTGTCTCGTAGTCGCGTCCTTCATATCAGCACCACCTTGGGATGGAACAGTGTTCCTGCCACACGGCTGGCCAGGCAGATCAGTTCGGACTGTCCGGCGAACACCTTGACCCATCGCGAGCGGGACATTTCCGGCAGGTTTACCGTCCGGCCATGGCGGATCTTGGCCACGTCTTCCTCGGTTGCAGTGACCGATGGTATCTCCGGCAGAACGCGCCGCGGATGCACGCAAAGCTCCTCAAGTTCTCCCTGCGCGTAGGCCTCGGCAATCTGGTCCAAAGTGTGGCTCTGGGCGATGACGAATTCGCCCACGGCTGTCCGCTGCAGGCTGGCCAGATGCGCGCCCACTCCCAACTTCTGTCCCAGTTCATGCGCTACGCTCCGCACATAGGTTCCCGAGGAGACCCGGCAGCGAAATTCGACCACATCGCCCCGCAGGGTCAACACCTGGAATTCCTTAATCTCGACCTCGACCGGCTGCAGCTCGACCTCCTGTTTGCGGCGAGCTAGTTTGTAGGCAGGCACTCCCTGGACTTTCTTGGCCGAAAACGGCGGAGGAACCTGCTGAATACGGCCCAGAAAGGCCGCCGCAGCCGCCCGAATCTCTTCAAGTGTTACTTGAATCTTCAGGTGTGCACCGACGGGCTCGCCGTCGCAATCATAAGTGTCGGTCGTAACGCCCAGCCGGATCGTCCCTTCATAGGCTTTTTCCGACGCGGTATAAAACTGCGCAAGCCGGGTCATCCGGCCGGTGACCAAGGGCAATACGCCGGTCGCCATCGGGTCCAGCGTGCCCAGATGACCGATCGAGCGCTCGCCCAGAATGCGTCGCGCTTTCCCGACCACATCATGCGAGGTCCATCCTGCCGGCTTGTCCACCACCAGCACAGCGTTGAGCGGCATGCTTCTGCTATCGTGGAGGGTGAAAGGCTTGTCGGTCAAATCCCAGCTTTTAGCTATTAGCCCTTAGCAGACAAACATCCCACCCTGCCTGTGGCCGCATGATCGGCTTGCTAAGAGCTAAAGGCTAAATGCTAAGGCCGATAGCTGACAGCCGATAGCCGACAGCCCGTTTTACGCTCCGCCATGATTCCTCTGAAAGACGACGCACCTCGGATCGGCACGCCCTTCATCAACTACACGCTGATTCTGCTGAATAGCGTCATCTTCCTTTTCTCACTGAACTGGAACGGCGGACTGCCGGAGCCGCGCCCTGAAATCCTCAATTTGCTGGGCGTGGTGCCGGCGCGCTTTACGGTGGTGCTGTTCAATCACGGCTACGTGCCGTGGAACCTCGTCTCCGGTCTTGGCATGCGCTACGTTCCGACCGCAGCCGCCTTCGTCCCTCTGTTTACCGCGATGTTCTTGCATGGTGGATGGCTGCATCTGATCTTCAACATGTGGGCGCTTTGGATCTTCGGCGATAACGTGGAGGACTATCTGGGGCACACGCTGTACCTGGTGCTGTACTTTGTTTGCGGGATCGCGGCGGCGCTGCTGCACACGCTGTTCAACATCGGTTCGACCATCCCCAGCGTTGGCGCCAGCGGAGCGATCGCCGGCGTGATGGGCGCGTATTTTGTGTTATATCCGCGGGCGCGCGTGCTGACACTGGTGCCCTTCTTCTTCATCTTCTTCATGTGGCTGCCGGCGTGGATCGTGCTTGGCTACTGGTTTGTCGCGCAGTTTCTCAGCGGCGCCGCTTCGTCGATCGCTACGCACGCCAGCACCTCCAGCGGCATCGCTTTCTGGGCACACGTGGGAGGATTCGTCGCGGGCATTTTCCTCATCAAGCTCTTCCCTACCCGGACACGCCGTTATCACTACGGGCTGTGAACGGAATTCTCACTACGGAGGCATGGAGGGCACGGAGTCTTTCTTGTGTCTCCCCATGACTACGAAGCAGCTTGGGCGCGAAGGAAGACCGCAGGAAATCCTGCGTGGCAGGGTAAACCCAATTCCGATTCCGGGCCCTCCGTGCCTCCGTGGTGAAGGATTTGCCTACAGCACACCCGCGGCCGGATCCAGGCTGATCTCCGTGGGATTCACATTCGGCGGGAGCAGCACCGCATAGAGTACCGCCTGTGCGACGCTCTCAACTTCGATCATGCGATCGCGTGGCATGTCGGGATTGATCTGCTGCCAGATGTCGGTCGACGTCGCTCCCGGCATCAGCGCCATTACCCGAATGCCGCGCGG
>JASHXK010000593.1 GCA_030043575.1 Terriglobales bacterium | reverse complement strand
ACCTTGTTATCGGCTCGCGAACTCTTACCGTGATAAGCTAGTCACATCCGCAGAATCGGACCTCCTATGACGCGCATCGATACAGCTAATGCCCTCACATCGGAATGCGCTTGCCGGTCCCGGCAGTATTGTCCCCGCTGTTGTTGTCGCTAGCCACACCTTCGGTTCCCCGAGAAATCGAAATCCTTTCGGCGGCCAACGTGCCTTATCCTTTGGAGATAGACCATGAAGATAGCCCATGACGTTACCGAATTGATCGGCAACACGCCTCTCGTCCGCCTGAACAAAGTGACCAACGGCGCGCGCGCTACCGTCGCCGCCAAGCTGGAGAGCTTCAATCCCTGCAGCAGCGTGAAGGACCGCATCGGCGTCAGCATGATCAACGAAGCCGAGCGTGCGGGAAAGATCACGCCCGGCAAGACAGTGCTGATCGAGCCGACCAGCGGCAACACCGGCATCGGCCTGGCATTTGTCGCCGCCGTGAAAGGTTATAAGCTGATCCTCACCATGCCCGATACGATGAGCATGGAGCGCCGTGTTCTGCTGCGCGCCTATGGCGCGGAGATTGTCTTGACGCCCGGACCCAAAGGCATGAAAGGCGCCATCGCCAAAGCCAACGAGATTCTGGCAGAGACCCCGAATGGTTTTATCCTGCAGCAGTTTGATAACCCGGCCAATCCGAAGATCCATCGCGAGACCACCGGTCCGGAGATCTGGAATGACACTGAGGGCAAGGTCGATATTCTCGTTTCCGGCATCGGCACCGGCGGAACGCTGACCGGTGTCTCGGAGTTCATCAAGCCGAAAAAGCCGTCGTTCCAGGCGATCGCGGTTGAGCCAGTCGAGAGCGCTGTGCTCTCCGGTGGACAGCCGGGGCCGCACAAAATTCAGGGCATTGGCGGAGGGTTCATCCCCAGCATTCTGCGCACCGACTTCATTGACGAGGTCGTCCAGGTATCGAGCGACGAAGCAATCGAGATGGCACGCCGGCTTGCTCTCGAAGAAGGCCTTCTGGTGGGCATCTCGTCGGGCGCTGCAGCCGTAGCGGCGTTACGCGTGGCCAGCCGCCCGGAGAACGATCGCAAGCTGATCGTTGTGGTTCTCCCCGATTATGGCGAACGCTACTTGAGCAGTATCCTGTTCGAGAAGCTGCGCGATGAAGCGCTGGCGCTAACGGCCGCCGAGGTTGCGGTGTGAACTTTTTCTCCTCCATGCGCGAAGACATTGCCGCGGTGCTCGACCGCGATCCCGCGGCGAAGTCTCGGCTGGAGGTGGTGCTGCTCTACTCCGGACTGCACGCGCTGTGGGGTTATCGCTTCAACCACTGGCTGTGGGTGCACAAACGGCGATTCCTGGCGCGCATGATGTCGCAGTGGGGGCGGCTGATCACGGGAATCGAAATTCATCCTGGCGCGGAAATTGGCCGCCGATTTTTTATTGATCATGGCATGGGAGTGGTCATTGGCGAGACCACGATCATCGGCGACGACGTAACCCTCTTCCAGGGCGTGACCCTCGGCGGCACGGGCAAAGAGAGCGGCAAACGGCATCCCACGCTGCGCAACAACGTGGTGGTCGGCGCAGGCGCGCGCGTGCTGGGCAATATCATCATCGGAGAGAACTCGCGCATTGGCGCCGGGTCAGTGGTCTTGCGCGATGTTCCGGACAACTCCACCGTCGTCGGCGTACCCGGACACATTGTCCTGCGGCGCGGCCAGCGTGTGGTCATCACCGATCCCAAACAGATTAACGATCCGTTGTCAGAAGCATTGGCCGCCGTGGCCAACGAAGTGAAGAGGCTGAAGGAAGAAGTTCGAGAGCTTCAGGGACGGCAGTTTGTTCCAGTCGACGGCGAAGACAAGCTGCAACAAGTCATCGAGATCGACTACCAGATCTAGCTGAGAGCAAGGCGCCTGCCAACGACAAACAAACAGGACGTGACGCTTTGAGGAACCAGGGCGGAGCGTCGGCCGCAAGATCGGGACATTAGCGCGACGAGGAGGTCGCCGAGCTGCAGCGCGTTCGCACACGAATCGACCGGCGATTCGCAGCGCGGTTCAGCGCGTTGGTCTTGAGCTGCTCGATCTCCGCCAGTTGCCGGGCCGCCATCTCTTGTACCAGGTCCAGCACTGTCTTCTGTCTGACTTCGCCAATCTGTATAAGTTGCATGCTGCGCAGAGTAGTTCAAAGCGAAATCCGAAAACATCCCCTGAGGGTAGGACTGGCTGTACAACCTCTGGGTGAGACTGCTTACTAGGGCGAGTCCGGTTCGGTCGCTCCGTTTAGCGAACGCTATCTGCCATTCAACGCGAAAATGCCTATGTTTATTGGCGTCTTGTCGATGCCTCAGGCGATGCTGCGTTAACATCAGAGGAGATGCGAGAACGTTATCGCCGCTGGATCTACAACTGGGAGTCGCGCCTGACGTCGCGCGACAACAACCGCGTCGTGCGGCCATTCGAATGGGGATTGGAGTGGACGACTCGCTGGCCCGGAATCGAGCAGCTCGCTCCGCCGCGCGATCAGGACGATCGTGAAGCCATGATCGCCTACCTAGCCACGGTGAACGATCGGCTGGTCCACAACAGCGACGAGTTCTTCGCCTATAAGACGCCGACGGATTTTCGCATCGAGCATCGCAAGGTCGAACTCTTCCACACCGGCAGCGAGCCGCCGAAGAAACCACTCAAGAATGAGTGGGGCCATTTTCTGCGCTTCACCTCGGCGGTGGAGTCGCCGTATCCGGAGAACAACTGCGTCAACGCGCGCTGGTTTCCGGCGCAGGGACATCGCGCGGTGGTGCTGCTGCCGCAGTGGAACGCCGACGGCGTCAGCCAGAATGCGCTGTGCCGCGTCTTCAACATGCTGGGCATTGCGGCGCTGCGGCTGAGCATGCCGTATCACGACATCCGGCGGCCGGCGGGAATTACGCGCGCGGACTACGCCGTGTCGGCCAACATCGGGCGGACGATCGACGCGACGCGGCAAGGCATCGCCGACATTCGCTCCTGCATGGATTGGCTGGAGCAGCGCGGCTACTCGCGGCTCGGAATTGTCGGGACGAGCCTCGGCTCGTGTTATGCGTTTCTGGCCAGCGCGCATGATCCACGCATTCGGGTGAACGTCTTCAATCACGCGTCGACGGCGTTTGGCGATGTGGTGTGGACGGGGCAATCGACGCGGCACATTCGCGAAGGCGTGGAAGCTGTGCTGACGCAGGAGCAGCTGCGGCGCGTGTGGCTGTCGATCAGCCCGATCGTTTACTTCGACAAGTTCAAGCGCTGGCCGAAGAAGTCGCTGATGATCTATGGGCTGTACGACCTGACGTTTCTGCCCGAGTTTTCGGCGGAGACGGCGGGCGAGTTTTTACGGCGCGGGTTGGATACCACGATTAAGGCGCTGCCGTGCGGGCATTATTCGCTGGGCGAGACGCCGTACAAATACATGGACGCGTGGCATATCTCGCGATTCCTGGCCAAGGCGTTCGCGGGATAAAGGCGAGACGTCGGTGTGCTGGGTGGTGTCTCAGCTTGATCGGCGAAGCGAGGCTACAAGAAGGCTATTCGCGATGCTCCGATCTAATCGAATCATTTTCGCTGGAATCGTGCTGGTTATAGTAGGCATTTGGCTTCCCGCTTTTGTAATAATGCTGCGCGATTTTGGCGTTTTCAGCGGAGCTTGGGGCGGATTCGGACCGTTCGTAATTGCTACCATGTTGCGTCCCTGGATTGCCGGATGCGGGACAATCATCATCGCCGTCGGCTTGTTTGAACGACGGAAGCAAAAGTCAAACTGAGACGCTACCGTGTGCTGCCGCTTGATAGTTTCAACGTTTTGTGTCAGGGCACGACTTCAGTCGTGCCGCAACCGCGACATTAGAGTGTGGGCTTTAGCCCCTGCTGCATTGTGCAGGGGCTAAAGCCCGATTTCTTTTTGCAGCTTTCGGCACGACTGAAGTCGTGCCCTGATACAAAGCGGCTTCGTTCGTAGGCGCGAAGGATT
>JASHXK010000592.1 GCA_030043575.1 Terriglobales bacterium | reverse complement strand
GGCAAGCGTTAGAAGGCTGACCCGGGAGAGTATCGCAATAACGATCGCGGCGGCAAACAATCCGGCAACTGCGCTCAGCTTGCGCGATAGCGTCAGCGCCAGCACCAGCGCGAACAAGCCGACGACGCGCACTCGCGGATCAAGCGATTGCAGCAGCCCGCGCTTCTGGGCAGTGATTTCAGAGAGCATGGCGCGCGTGAACGCGCGACCGAAGCCGACGGCCGTCAATTCCAGGAAGCTGCGGCTCATGGGGAGGATTCCCCGCGACCAGACTTTGTCTGCCACGAGCGCGCGGCCAGCGAGAGTATCAGCAGAAGTCCCACGCCGAACATCGCGGATAACAAGTAGCCAAAACTGCGGCTCTTAACGAATGCCGGTGCGTAGGCGGGGAACGGAGCTGTCCACAAATTCGCGAGCCGCTCGAGACCTGCAGGTACAGTTGAGGCGGGTGAGCTTGGAGTGGGTGGTGACGACGCGGCATGCGCCAGTTGCGCGGGCGCCCACTCGCCCCACGCCGTTCCGGCTGCCAGAATGCCCAGTGGCGTCAACAGCATGAAGATGGCGATCATGATCCACAGCCGTCGAAGTGAGGGTACGGGGCGAACATCTTCTCCATTGGCGACAACAGAGGTCGCGCGCAGCAGGGCAGGATCGGCGGCTTGCAGATAAGCCACGAGTCCGGCAGAGATTACCGCTTCCGCCAATCCGGCGAAGGTCAGATGGCCGATCAACATCGCCGGTACCGCAATGTTCAATGGATAGGGTGCGTAAAGCGGAGTTCCGCTGGCATCGTGAAACAACATGGGTTGAATGCCGAACTCCACGGCTGCCAGCAACGCCGCCACATTCACCGCAAGATAACCCGCAACCGCAGCGGCCACGACGCGCCGCCTGGAATCGATTGCTGCACCGGCGGCGATCAGACAATAGCTCGCGTAAGCTACGAGCGAGCCCACGATCGCCATGTTGAAACAGTTGGCGCCCAGCGTGGTGATGCCGCCATCGCCGAAGAACAAAGCCTGAATGGCAAGCGCAATCGACAGCGCGAGAATCGCGCCCGACGGGCCGAGCACGATGGCAGCGATGGTCACGCCCAGCGCGTGGCCGGTTGTGCCGCCGGGCAGCGGCAGGTTGAACATCATCACCACAAACGAGAAGGCCGCAAAGACGGAGATGAGTGGAATCACGCGGCTGAGCAGAGCGCGCTTCAGGCGTTTGAGCGCGGCGTACCATCCGGTCGCCGCGCCCACATAGAGCACGCCGCAGGTCGAGGGACTCAGGTAGCCGTCAGGAATATGCATGTGAAAATCGCACTACTGGCGATTCTCATCCTAACGCATCGGTGCGACCGCGCGGTTTACCGCTTCTCCAGCGCCACGTAGTGATTGGGATAGGCCGGGCCGTGGTAATCGGCACGCGGGCGTATGAGGCGATTATCGTTGAGCTGCTCGATCACGTGCGCCGTCCAGCCGGAGACGCGCGACACGGCGAACACCGGGGTGAACAGATCGATGTCGATGCCCAGCGTGTGATAGGTCGAGGCCGAATAGAAATCGACATTGGCGTTGAGCTTGCGGTCGCTGACGATGAATTCTTCGATCTTGTGCGAGATGTCGAACCACTTGGTGTTGCCGCTGGAGTGTCCCAGGTCCTGCGACATCTTGCGCAGATGGGTGGCGCGCGGATCTTCCGTGTGGTACACACGATGGCCAAAGCCAGGAACCTTCTTCTTCTGCGCCAGCATGCCCTTGATGTAGTCCACCGGGTCGGCACCGGAGGCGTCGATCGCTTCCAGAATGCGAAAAACGGCTTCGTTGGCGCCGCCGTGCAACGGGCCCTTCAAAGCCCCAATCGCCGCCGTGACCGCCGAGTGCATGTCGCTAAGCGTCGCCGCCACCACGCGCGCGGCAAAGGTTGAGGCGTTCAGTTCGTGATCGGCGTGAAGAATGAGCGCGATGTCGAAGGCGCGCTCGGCGGTCTCGCTGGGGACCTCGCCGTTCAGCAGGTAGAGAAAATTCCCCGCGTGCGTTAGCGAGCGATCAGGCTCGACCAACGGCTTACCTTTGCGAATGCGGTCATAGGCGGCAACAACGTAGGCCATTTGCGCGGTCAGGCGAATGGCCTTGCGCACGTTGGCTTCGTGATCGTTGACCTTCTCTTCCGGATCGTAATACGAGAGCGCCGAGATGATGGTGCGCAGGACATCCATGGGCAGCGCGTGCGCAGGAGCCTGCCGTAGCAGACTGATGATCGAAGCATCCAACTTGCGCTCACGCGCCAGATGCAGCTTCAGCTCGTTCAGCTCGGCGCGGTTGGGCAGCCGCCCGAACCACAGCAGATGGCAAACTTCCTCGAAGGTGGAGTTGTCGGCCAGCTCGTGAATGTCGATGCCGCGATAGGCGAGCACGCCGGCGTCGCCATCGATGTAGCAGATACCGGAATTCGCTGCGGTAATGCCTTCCAGACCCTTTGGACCCTGCGCAGTGGTAGACATGGAAACCCCCTGCAGCCCAGCTGCAGCTAAGACTGAATCTACTTTTATACTCCGTGGATTTGAAGATCGTCTATGACACCATGGCGTGAGAGGAGCCGTGATTCAGCGGGTGGAGGCGTTCGGATTTTCGGGAGCTACATGTGCCGCCGGATAAAGCCGGCTCTGACTTTGAGGGAAGCTTACCCAGGACTCCGCTGCGCTTCGTCCTGGGCTATCCTGACCTCCGCCCTCCGGGCTCTGACGTTTCTCGTATGACCTGATGAGTTGGGCAAGCCAGGAGGGGGAAACACACCAGCATTTCACCGCGTGATCCGATATATTCCTTGCTGTGTACAGTTGTACATACTTAATTCTACGCGGGATGTGAAGAACAGCGATGAAGCGTGAATACGATCTCAGTAAAGCAAAGAGAGGAGCCGTGGTGCCGATTCCTCGAGGCAAAACCAGGATCACCATCCGGCTCGACGAC
>JASHXK010000591.1 GCA_030043575.1 Terriglobales bacterium | reverse complement strand
GAGCACTGCCACCACGGCAATCGCCAGCCCTAATCCCATCGTCCGGCCACTCAACGCCAGAACCAGAAACCCCGTCATCGCGATCGCCCACAGAATCCATTGCGTGCTTCGGCAGACCATAAGTACCTCCAGCTTTCGCTTTTCGAGCTTTCAGCTGTCAGCTATCGGCCATCAGTTATCGCCATCGGCTAGACCTTCATTGACTAACCGTCCTTACCCGCTTCGTGCAGCACGTTAACTTCTGAATCGTGAACATTAGAGCTGAAAGCTGAGAGCTGAGAGCTGACAGCCAGGCCGCGCCAGCGGCCCTCATCCATACGTCTTCCCTTCATCCCTGCGGTAGCCCCACGCGGCTACGCCAAGACAGATCAGCGTGAAGGCAAGCAATGCTTCTACGTGTTCCCAAGCCGGTGTCGGGTTCTCACCCAGGCCGACTGCGTTCAGCGCCAACTGGCTCAAGTGAAATGGCGGCAGAAACTTCGCCAACACCTGCAATCCGTGGGGAAGCAAGAACAGCGGAATCCACAATCCTGAGCAGAACGACATGGGGAGATAAATCAGGTTAACGACGGCCGGCGCAGAGTTCGGCTTGGCGAAGTAGCCGATCGCCAGCCCCATCGCGCAGAACGGAATCGAGCCAGCCACGAGAATGCCGATCAGCCTGGCAGCCGTTGCGATTGGCATATGCACTCCGCCGAACAGGGTTCCGACGGTCAACAGCAACAGCATAATCACCGTGCTGAAGACAACAGCCGAAAACAGCTTGGCCGCGAAATAGGCGCTCACCGGCATCGGCGAGGCACGCTTGACCTGCAGCCAGCCCTGCCCGCGCTCGATCGCCAGACTGACGCCAAAACCGAAGAGCGAGACGGCCATCACGCCGAAGCAGCCCATCGTCGCCAGGGTGTAGGTCGCGCGCTCCGCGCGCTCCGCCGGATTGCCGCCGCCCAGCACAACGCCGAACAGCACATAGAACATCAGCGGAAATGAAACGCTTGAAATCGCGTACACCGGGATGCGCAGGTTCTTCAGTAACTCGTACTTGGCTTCTTTGGCGTAGATGGCGATACTTCTCTGCAGTGAGCGCCGCGGAACAGCCAGAGCAGTAGGAAAAGTAGTTGCAGCCACATCAGTTCTCCTTCGATTCGGCGTTGTGATTCTGCGTCAGCGCCAGGAACGCCTCTTCCAGCCCTGCGTTGGTCACTTCCAGATCGGCGAGCCAGGGATCGCGCTGCAGTAACTCGCGAACGACCGGCTCGGCCGCATTCACCTGCAGCTCGAAGGCGTTGCGATCTGCTTTCACGCTTAACACGCCGGGGATCTGCTGTACTTCCTCCATCGTCAGCCGGCTGGTGCAGCGAATCTGCTTGCCCATGGCGCGCGACTTGATCTCCGACGGCGTGCCTTCCGCGATGATCCTGCCCTTGTTGAGCACCAGGATGCGATCGGCCAGCGCGTCGGCTTCGTTGAGATAATGCGTCGTCAGCAGCACCGTCTTGCCGCGCGAGATCAGGGTGCGAATCTGCGCCCACATCAGGCGGCGCGCTTCGACGTCGAGGCCAACCGTCGGCTCGTCAAGAAACAGCAGATCGGGATTGCCGCAGATGGCGATGCCGAACAGCACGCGCTGCTTCTGCCCGCCCGACAGCTCGCCATAGGGCCGGTCTTTGATGTCGGCGAGACCCGCGATCTGCAGCGTCTCGGCCAGCGGTAACGGCGCAGGATAGTACGACGAGAAGAGGTCGAGGTGCTCGCGAACCTTCAGCGTCTCGGGCACGCGGCCGACCTGGAGCATGGCTCCCAGGCGCGCTTGCATGTGGCCGTCATACGGATCCGCGCCAAAGACCGAGACGCTGCCGGCATCCGGACGCGCCACGCCGAGCAGCATACGAACCAGCGTGGTCTTGCCCGCGCCATTCGGCCCAAGCAGCGCCAGCAACTCCCCGGCGCGAACATGCAGGTCCACGCTGTTCAAGGCAATGATGTTGCCGTAGCTCTTCTTGAGATTGCGCGCGGTGGCGATGCCGGCAGTGCGATGAAGCTGGGTCGCACTTGGCGTGGTGGCGACCATGACCGCCGATACCTTCTGACTTTCAACTTGCCGGGCTGAGATTGCAGCTGACATCTTCGGCTCCTGTGCCTGATTTCTTTCCAGCACCGTAGCCATAATCGCTCCGGCGCGCTCGGGCGAGTAGTGCCGATTGTCAGCGCAGCAGCGTGACAAATGTCATGAGAGCCGCTATTCGCCCTTCGCTTTTCGCTGGAGGCTCTTAGCAATTAGCCTTTAGCCCTTGGCGCACCGTTACACGCGCGGTTCGGACGCTGTGTTTCCGCAAACGACGATGGGAGGCTCAAACTCTTCCTCTTGCTAAGAGCCTGGCGTGGGAGCGAAAAGCGAAGAGCGAATAGCGAGCGGCGGCCTTCCAGTGACTTCCGTCACTTTCCCCGGTGATTGCAGTCACGGCTGTTTGCCCGGCGAAAGGCGACACTTGCGTGTAAGAGAGTGAGGGCCGGAGCCGTTCGGTTGCACCCCTGCCTTTGGCAGCCTCGGCTACGGTGACGAGGTGAGCCATGTTGTTGGCATACCGACTAGTTAGGCTAATTGAAAGCCATTCCGACGGATTGGCTCGCAGCCTGCAGCGCCGCTATCGCGAATGCGGCAAGTGCTCGGCTTATAGCAATGTCCCGGCCGACGAGCTGACGGACAAGGTCTACGACGTCTATCGCCATTTGGGCGACTGGCTGCTTGGCAAGACCGAGGCCGACATCGAGAAGCGCTACCTGGAAGTCGGTGCGCAGCGTGCCGCCCAGGGCGTCCCCGTCAGCCAGGTGGTCTGGATGATCTGTCTGGTCCGCGAAAACTTGTGGGATTACCTGCAGAAGCATGCCCAGCTGGAGCGTCCGCCTGAGATCTTCGGCGAGATCGAGTTGCTGGAACTGCTCGATCAGTTTTTCCATCTGGCCATTTACTACGCCGCCCTGGGACACGAGCGGGCGATGGCCGGCTACTCGGTGAAATCCGAAGTGCTAACTCACTAGAAAGGGCACGTAGATGTCCTGGATCGATCAATACCGCAGCAAGCTGGTCACCGCCCGCGAAGCTGTGAACTGCGTGGAATCGGGAATGCGGGTGTATATCCACCCGGGCTGCGCCGAACCCGAGGCGCTGGTCGAAGCCCTGATGTTACGGGCTCCTTATGTCAAAGGCGTTGAATTGATGCACCTGTTGACGTCGGGCACTTCGCCTTATTGCGCGCCTGAAATGGCCGAACACTTCCGCCACAATGCCCTGTTCGTCGGCGGCAACGTACGCGAGGCGGTCAACGATGGCCGCGCCGACTATACTCCGATCTTTCTCAGCGAAGTGGAAGCGCTGTTCGAGACGGGTGAGATGCCGATCGATGTGGCGCTCATCCAGGTTTCGCCGCCCGATCCGCACGGTTATTGCAGCTTCGGGGTTGGGGTCGATTGCACCCTGACCGCGGCAAAATATGCGCACCGGGTGGTGGCGCAGATCAACGCCCAGATGCCCCGCACCTATGGTGACAGCTTTATCCACATCAACGAAATCGATGCCATCGTGGAATTGTCGCGGCCACTATGCGAACTCAAGAAGCAGCCGAGCAACGAAGTCTTTCAACAGGTAGGAGCGCGAGTTGCTTCCCTGATCGAAGATGGAGCTGTCCTACAGTGTGGGATAGGCGCGATGCCGGATGCCATCCTGCCTAACCTGATGGACCGCAAGGATCTCGGCGTTCACAGCGAGATGATCTCCGACAATGTAATACCCCTGATCGAAGCCGGGGTCATCAACGGCCGCCGCAAGAACCTGAAGCCGCGCAAGGTTATCCTGGGCTTTGTGCTGGGCACCAGGAAGCTCTTCGACTTCATCGACGAGAATCCCATCTTCGAGTTCCATCCCTCGGCCTATACCAACGACCCGTTCCGCATTGCCGCGAATGATCGCATGGTCGCCATCAACTCGGCCATCGAGGTCGATCTGACGGGGCAGGTGTGCGCGGAATCCATCGGGCCGCAGTTTTACAGCGGCTTTGGTGGGCAGCTGGATTTCATCCGGGGAGCGGCGCGCGCCAAGTATGGCAAGCCCATCATCGCGCTGCCCTCGACCGCCAAGGACGATACGATCTCGCGTATTGTGCCCCGGCTGGCTACGGGAGCGGGCGTCTTGACCGGCCGCGGCGATGTGCACTACGTCGTCACCGAATACGGCGTGGCTTATCTGCATGGGCGCAATGTCCGGCAGCGGGCTGAGGCCCTGATCCACGTCGCCCATCCCAAGTTTCGCGACGAACTCTACGAATATTGCGAGCAGCAACGCTGGTTCCAACGCAACACTTACGAAGTGGAAGTGCGAGGGTAACAAATGTCATCGCAACCGCGCGGCAACGTCATCATCGATGTTGAAGAATGCAAGGGATGCGGCTTGTGTGTGGAGTCGTGTCCTCCCGAATGTCTCGAACTGGCGCCCGAGCTCAGCAAGTACGGTGTGCATCCGGCGCAATACACCGGCGAGGGCTGCACCGGCTGCGGCGCCTGTTATTACTGCTGCCCTGAGCCCGGGGCCATCACCGTGGAGCGTATGATGCCGCCGCCGAAAACCGCGGCTGCCGTGCCGCCGCAGCAGGAGGTGGCCAATGCGCCAGCTGTGTAAAGGAAATGTCGCCATCGTGAAGGGCGCGGTACTCGCCGGCTGCAAGGCGTTTTACGGATATCCCATCACTCCCGCCAGCGAGATCGCCGAATATGCTGCCGAACTGATTCCCGAGGTCGGCGGCACATTCCTGCAAGCGGAAAGCGAAGTCTCGGCGATCAACATGGTCTACGGTGCCGCGTCGGCTGGACAGCGCGTCATGAGTGCGTCCTCCGGACCCGGATTGAGCCTGATGCAGGAAGGTATCTCCTATATGGCAGGCGCGGAGCTGCCGGGCGTAATCGTCGACGTGGTGCGCGGCGGACCCGGCTTGGGCAACATCGCGCCGGAACAGAGCGACTACTTCTGCGTCGTCAAAGGCGGCGGCCACGGTTGTTATCGCAACATCGTTCTCGCGCCGGCATCGGTGCAGGAGATGTTCGATCTGACCGTGCTGGCCTTCGAACTCGCCGATCGCTATCGCAATCCCGTAGTCATCATGACCGACGGTTATGTCGGCCAGATGATGGAGCCACTGGATATTAAGTTGCGCGATGTCGCTCCGCCCGAAAAGGACTGGGCCGTGAAGGGCACAGCCGAGAGTAAGAAGAACATGATCAGCTCCATCGTGCTGGAGCCAGACGCGCTGGAAAAACATGTTCGTCACCTGGAAGCCAAATATCAACTCGCCCAGGAGCTGGAGAGCCGGCATGAGAATTACCTGACCGAAGATGCGGAAATTCTGCTGGTCGGATTCGGCATCGTCGCGCGCGTGCTGCGCTCGGCAGTGGATCAGTTGCGCGCGCAAGGCGTAAAGGCTGGATTGTTCCGGCCGATTACGCTGTGGCCGTTTCCGTCGCGCGAGCTCTGCCAGACGGCTGAGCACGTCAAGCAGGTGCTGGCGGTGGAGTTGAGCACGGGAATGATGGTGGAGGACGTGAAGCTGGCCCTGAACGGCAGCGTTCCGGTGGAATACTACGGCCGTGTCGGCGGCAACGTTCCCATGGCGGAAGAGATTACGGCGCAGGTCTTCGCGCGCATGGCAGCGCATGTGTAGCTTGCTTTGAAAGGGCACGGCTTCAGCCGTGCCGTAGCAGGGCACGAAATACTGGCCTTTAGGCCCTGAGGGAAGTTTGCTCCGCGGCTAAAGCCGCGTCTCCCAATTAGCCTTGGCGGCATGCGTGCTCCTTTTAGGCAAGACTGATTAGAGAGCGCCCTTCAGGTGCGGCACAAAGGAGCGAACGCGAATACTGCCGGATGTAGCCATCGGCGGATATCGCGAACGTCCGAGCCCGGAGGGGCGTCATGATAGCCCAGCACGCAGCGAAATCCGGGGCCCCAATTCGCGCTGCTTTTAGCGAATTGTGGTGGAGGAGCGGAGTGCTGGGTAGAGTGGAATTTTGAGACGTGAGTCCCTCGGGGACGGCACATGAGCGGTAGAGGTCCTTCGAC
>JASHXK010000590.1 GCA_030043575.1 Terriglobales bacterium | reverse complement strand
CGGGGCTAAGCGGTGAGCTTTTGCTCTCCCAGGTCTCGAAAGACGCGAGACCTGGGGCACCCGCCTGATACGAAGCGAGCGATTAGGAGCTCACACGACGGCATGTGGTTCATCCCAAATCGCTGGTCATGATAAACAGGGGCTTCATCTCGAAGCTTTTGTAGCGCGGGCGCAGGCGCTCGGTGTTGTACTGATCCTTGACGTTGAC
This sequence comes from Terriglobales bacterium, assembly GCA_030043575.1. Lineage (GTDB taxonomy): Bacteria > Acidobacteriota > Terriglobia > Terriglobales > Acidobacteriaceae > Bog-257. Next base: position 4,993 of record JASHXK010000590.1, on the reverse strand, counting down.
CACCTTCTTCGAGGCGACGATGACCTCGATGGGCATGTTGTCGTAGCGGCCGTTGCGCAAGACAACGAGGCGGCCGTGAACGTTGGTCAGAATGAGATCGAGCGCAAGATTGCCGTAAGCCATGGGGACGATCGAGTCGATGGCATCGGGATCGCCGCAGCGCACGAGATAGCCAAGGCTCTGGGTCATGACGTCCAGCGGCTTGCCTCCGTTATAGCGAGAGGACAATTCCTTCACGCGCTCGGAGACCAGATTGCCGACCCCGCCCAGCTTCTTATGGCCGAAGGCGTCCTTGACCTCGCGCTCGAAGATCATGTCGCCGCCCTCGAACATCGCGCCCTCGGAAACCAGAGCGACCGAATACTTGCTGGGGTTCTTGTTGCGATCGTAGATCAGCAGGTCGGTGAGGCGGTCGATGTTGAACTTGAACTCGGGAATGACGCAACGATTAGCGGCGCCGGCCATGGTCGGAAGCATGGCGGTAAATCCGGCGTAGCGGCCGAAGACTTCCAGGATCAGCAGCCGCTCGTGCGAGCCCGCAGAAGTGCGCAGACGGTTCGACATCTCGATGATGCGGGTGACGCAGGTGCTGAAGCCGATGCAGTAATCGGTGCCCGGAACATCGTTGTCCATGGTCTTCGGGATGGCGACGACTTTGACGCCTTCCTTGAACAGGCGGACAGCGTAGCTCAGCGTGTCATCGCCGCCGATGGGAATGAGGTAGTCGATCTTCAGCCACGCCAGGTTTTTGAGCACTTCAGCCGTCAGGTCGTTGCGCTCGGCGGCATAGGCCTCGCGCAGCGGCTCCGGAACATCGCCTTTTTTGACGCGGCTGGGATTGGTGCGCGAGGTGTGCAGGAAAGTGCCGCCGGTGCGGCCGGCGCGGTTGACCAGCTCTTCGGTGAGGCGCTGGAAATTGTCGCTGTTGTCGTAGTCCTTGTCGCGCACCATGTCGACGAGGCTGGCCCATCCGCGGCGCAGGCCGATGACTTCGTAGCCTTCGCGCAGGGCGCGGATGGTGACGGCGCGGATCGCCGGGTTAAGGCCGGGAACGTCGCCGCCTCCGGTGAGAATGGCGATTACGCCTCGGGTGCTATTGCCGCTTGCCATGATGACGTCCTTCTATGCAATGACAAAAGAGCTATAACAATAGTGTATCCGGCGGAGCGACCGCTGCGCGATGCGGCGGGCGCGAGCTCGCAGGGTTTGTGAAATCGGGCAGGTTCTGGCACTGTATATGTGATCCAGAACCATCGAATTTCTGCGATGGCGCACTTCGCCGGGTTCGTTTTACAAGAACATGAGGTCTTATGGGGGACGAGGGGAATGATCGGGTTTCATCACAGGCAAGCGCTATCCTTAACCTTGGGTTTTGCATTGCTGCTGGTCAGCGTGCCGGGAGATTCGGACGCCGCGGTGTTTTTTCAGGCTGCCTCGCTGTCGGGCTCTGACTACTCCGGCCAGGGGTTACCGTATACAGCTGACGAATTGCAGAGCTTGGTCGCGCCGGTCGCGCTGTACCCTGACCCGCTGCTGGCGCAGATCCTGGTGGGTGCGACCTTCCCCGACCAGGTCTTGCTGGCCAACATCTGGCTGCAACAGAACAAGAATCTGCCGGAAGGCGTGTTGCTGCAGGCCGTCAACTCGCAGGCCTGGGATCCCAGTATTAAAGCCCTGGCCCAGTTTCCTGCGGTGTTGAACGACATGGCGCAAAACCTTACCTGGACGTCGCAGCTGGGCGAGGCTTATCACAACCAGGCATCGGGGACGATGGCCGCGGTGCAGTTGCTGCGAAGCAAGGCCAAGGCGGACGGAAATCTGAAGACGAGCGCGGAGTTGGTGCTGGCGCAGCCGAGCGGCGACATCATCGCCCTGCAACCGGGAAATCCGCTGATGATGTACATTCCGCAATACAATCCCACAGCAGTTTTCGGAGCGGCGCTGCAGGTTCCCAATTACACCTCGACCTACCACGTTTCGGGCAATGGAGTTTACCTCGGAGTCGGACTGGCAATCGGCGCATGGGCGGGCGCGGACTGGGGCTGGAGGAACTGGCAGTGCAATTGGTATCACGGCACCGTCGACTACAAAAGCTATCCGTATTACGGCAACCACGCCTGGCGCGGCGGATACTATGGCGGATACACCTATTATGGCAATCATCCGGCCCACAACGATGCCAACCGGCCTTTCAGCGGCCCGCCTGCCGGGCCCACCGGCATGCCGGTGGTGCAGAACGTCAATGCCAAACACACCTTCAGCCTCAGCGGCACAACCCCAGAACCGACGCCGGCATTCAACGCCTGGGCGCAGGAGGCCGGAGGCTGGGCTGAGGTGGACTATCTTCGCGGCTGGGGAAGCGCCGATCCGGGAACGCTGACCGCCTTTAGCTCCTGGAGCAGCCAGGCCAGTAACGTCTTCGGCGTTGGCGGCTGGGGCAGTCGTACGTCGAGCTATCGCGGATGGCTGACCCGCGGCGGCAACTCCGGATGGGGCATTGGAGGCCGCTCCAGCGGATTGCACTGGTGATGCCCGGAACTGATTCGAGGTCAGGCAATACAGGGGAAACGTTAAGGATGATGGTTCAGGCATTGGACAAGCGCTCAGGTTTTCGTTGTGGTGCAGGATTGCTGCTCGCGCTGCTCACCGTCGCTCTTCCGGCATGCCAGCGCAAAGGGCCGGCGCTGCCGGGAGCGGCTCGCGGGCAGTCGACTTTTGCCTCGCCGCAAGATGCCGGGAAGGCTCTGGTGGAGGCCGCGAAGGACGATAACCAGGAGCAGCTGCTGGCCCTCTTTGGGCCGGATTCGAAGGACGTGATTTTCTCGGGCAACGCCGCCGAGGACAAGACGTCGTTCGCGCAATTTGCGTCGGCCTACGGCAGAATGAATCGCTGGCGGCAACTGGAAAATGGCAGCCAGATTCTGCTCGTCGGCGTCAGCAACACCGCCTTTCCCATCCCGGTCAGAAAAGAGACTTCCGGCAAATGGTTCTTCGATACTCCCGCCGGTAAGAACGAGTTGGAGAATCGCGATATTGGCCGCAATGAACTGGCCAACGTCGACGTGTGCGGCATTCTGCGGATTGCGGAACTGGAGTATTTCGAGCAGGAGCACGAAGGACAAAAGCAGTACGCACGCCACTTCATCAGCGATCCGGGCAAGCAAGACGGGTTGTATTGGCCCGAACAGCCGGGCAAGCCAAAGAGTCCGATTGGGCCGCTGATCGCCTATGCCACCGTCGAAGGCGGCCGTCTGCAGGCCAGCCTGCATAAGCCGTTCTACGGTTACTACTACGGAATCCTGATGACGCAGGGACCATACGCCAACGGCGGACTGAGGGATTATGCCCGCAGTGGCGTCATGAATCGTGGATTCGGATTTGTCGCGTATCCGGCCAAGTATGGTGTGACCGGCGTGATGACCTTTATCGTCAATCAGGATGGCATTGTTTATCAGAAAGACATGGGCGCGACAACCGACGACGAAGCGCCTTTTATGCGGCAGTTCAATCCTGATGCGACCTGGACCGAAGTGAAAGAGTAGGCATCTACCGCGCGTGCTCATAGCTTGCGGCGCAGCATGTTGATCACGTCGTCCGCGGTGATCACGCCGGTCAGCACCCCTTCGTCGTCAATCACCGGCAGGGTAAGCAGGTTGTACTTGTCGAAGAGCTCCGCCACTTTCTTCTCGTCCGCGCCAGGATGGATGGTGGTCATGTGGCCGGTGCTGAGCATCATCAGTGGCGTTCCCGGCGGCGCCAGCGCGATTTTGGCCAGCGGCACCGCGCCCAGCAGCTTGTCCTTTTCGCCCACGATATAGATGGTGCTCAGGCTCTCCAGCCCTCCTTCGAAATTGCGCAGCATCTCGATGGCGTCTTCCACCTTGGCCCCCGCGGTGAGCGCCATGTACTCCGTGGTCATGCGGCCCGCCGCCGTGTCCTCCTGGAAGTTCATCAGCTCGGCGACTTCGGCGCGCTCCTCCGGCTCCATCTCGGTGAGGATTTCCTCCGAGGTGTCGGGGTGAAGGTCGGCCAGCACGTCCGCTGCAGCGTCGGGATCCATCTCCTCGACGATGTCGGCAGCGCGTTCGGAATCGAGCGAGCTCAGAATGGAAACCTGCAGCTTGGGATCGATCTCTTCCAGAGTCTCGGCGGCAACTTCGTCGTCCAGCGTTTCGAAAACCGCCTCGCGCTCGGCCGGCGCCAGCTCTTCCACAATGTCGGCAATGTCGGCCGGATGCAGCTTGGCCAGCCGCTCCAGCGAGATCTTCAGCTTGACTCGCCGTGCGGGATCAATCTCGATGAGATCGACGAACTCCCAGGGAATCAGCCGGGGCGGAATTTTTTCCAGCAACGGTTTGAGCGCTCCGCTGGGCACGACTCCCTTCAATAAGCGGCGCATCGCTCCGCGCGCGCCCACATCGACCGCGCCGATCTTCAGGACAACGTGGCCGTTGCTGCTCTCCTCGTGGATGTCGACATCGTTGACGCGGACAACTTTGCGGCCATGAACATCGATGATCTGTTGATCGAGCAGATCGCGCGCCAGCAAAAGCAGGCCTTCGGGTCCGCTGAAACGACTCCAGTCGGACGCCGCAGTGGAAACGCGCAGGCTGTTGTCGATCAGGCTAATGGTGTTCGCAGGGACCAACCGGTCGCCCTGCCGGGTGCGGATGACCAGGCTCGAGACCTGGGCGGAGTTCTCTCCCGGACTGAGCGCCACCTCGCGCACTTTGCCCGCGCGCGCGCCGCTGCTGTCGATGACCGGCGCGCCAATCAGTTCCGTCAGTGCGAGCGAAGGCATATGAAATCACTATATTCGATGCGTGCGAAATTGCCGCTCACAATTCGCGGACGACCGGCAGTGCTTGCTGCCCCGAGCCTGCCCTGCTCTTGCCGAAGGCCTCGGACCTCCTTTGGCCTAACCTGCGTGACCCGGTATTCCGAAGCCCGAGTGCCCCAGCCTTGTCTCCAGAATTTGAAGACAGGTGGGCGG
>JASHXK010000589.1 GCA_030043575.1 Terriglobales bacterium | reverse complement strand
CGACGAAGCCTACTGGCCGTTGCAACACGCGAAGTGGAACGGTTGGACGCCGACCGACCTGATCTTTCCGTTCTTTCTCTTCATTGTCGGCGTGTCGCTGGTGTTCTCGTCTTACTCGAGGTTGGCACGTGGCGACTCGCGGCGCGCACTTGTTTTGCACACGCTCCGCCGCAGCTCTGTTCTCTTCGCAATAGGGTTGGCGCTCAACGGTCTCGCCGGCGTTCCAATTGGATCCTGGCGCATTCCCGGCGTGCTGCAACGGATCGCCGTCGTCTATTGCGCTGCCATGCTCATCACATTGTTCACGGGAATTCCAACTCGCGTGGCCTGGATCGCGACTCTGCTGCTTGGCTACTGGGCACTGATGCGCTTCGTGCCCGTCCCGGGTTTTGGCGTGCCCGGCCGCGACATTCCGTTGCTTCATCCCGACGCCAACCTGGCAGCACATCTCGATCGCAAGCTATTACTCGGACACTTGTGGGAAGGCACGCGCGATCCCGAAGGTATTCTCAGCACTCTGCCGGCGATTGCGACTGCGCTGTGCGGCGTCCTGGCCGGCGAGTGGCTACGCTCCGACCGGCCAGCCGCAAAGAAACTCTTGAGGATGTTCGCTTACGGATTGGTGGGCGTGATTGCCGGCGAGCTGTGGGGGATCTGGTTTCCCATCAACAAGAAACTGTGGACGAGTTCCTACGTCCTGTTTACCGCCGGCTGCGCGCTGATTTGCCTCGCCCTCTGCTACTGGCTGACCGACATCAAACGGCATCGCGGGCGATGGACCAGCCCGTTCCTTATATTCGGCACAAACGCGATTACCGCTTATGTGATCTCGGAATTGATCGGAGGATGGCTGAGTTGGAGAGGTTATACCTTCCTGCATTCGCTGGCGTGGATGGACTCGCCAGCGCTAGAGTCCCTGTTGCACTCGCTGGTTGTATTGATTCTGTGTTTCGTTCCGGTGTCGGTGCTCTACCGAAAACGAATCTTCCTGAAAGCCTGAAGAACGGTTTACCATGCTACCGCTCTGGCTTGATCCGCACACCCAGTGACGCGGCGTTCCTGCATGGCTCATTATCGATGGTCATGCCCGTGTAGCTAAAGGTCGTACCGAAGGTCCCGGGATTGGGCGGCCCGACATTCATGGAGGTGCCGTGAGGACTGCTTACCGGGCAGGAGCTGAACGGGCAGGCGGCAAATCGCACTTCAAACTGACTCACTATGGCTGCACCCTGATACACCACGGCCCGGTTCGGAGAGATGTCGATGACGTCGGTAGAGCCATTCTGTTCGCAGGCCGCGTTGTTGAAGGTGAGCATGATGTACTGCGGGCCGGAGTCACTTGCGTTCTTCCGGCAGCTCAGGAGAGCCAGCAACAGGAGAGCAGCCAGGGCAAGCAAGTGCCGGCTGTAAATCGATGTGGGGCGCGGTCTCATGTCCCTATCTGCAGGAACACTAACACGTCGTAAGCAGCAGTCAAGCCCCTAAAGCTGACCGGCTGCAAGCGTCGAGAGCAAGAATGGCAACCTCAGTCGGCCTCGCCCTTCCTCACGTCGGACTTGATGTCGAGATTGCGAATCAGCCGATGCAGGTAGTTGGGATGGACACCCAGCAGCTTGGCGGCTTCGGTGTAGTTGCCCCTGGATTGCTTTACCGCATCCACAATCATTCGCTTCTTCAGGCGGTTGATTTGATCGTGGTATTTCGCGCCGCTGTCCTCCGCCGGCTGTACTTCCAGCAACGCCTCAGGCAAGTCATCGGGCAGAATCTCCTCGCCCGTGCCGAGAACGATGGCGTGCTCAACCGCATTCTCCAGCTCGCGTACATTGCCCGGCCAACTATAGCTCATCAGCAGCGCACGAGCGGCGGAAGAAATCCCCTTGAGCGGCCGCTTGCATCGTTCCGAGTATTTCGACGAAAAATACATTGCCAACAAAGGAATATCGTCGGGCCGCTCCCGCAGCGGCGGCACAACCACCGAGACTACATTCAAACGGTAATAGAGATCCTGGCGGAACTGGTTCGCTTTGATGGCATCGTCCAGGTTCTTATTGGTCGCCGCAATTACGCGCGCATCCAGCTTCATGGTTCGAGTGCCACCGACCCGCTCAAACTCATGCTGTTGCAGCGCGCGCAGAAGCTTGGCCTGCAGCATGGGCGCCAGTTCGCCGATCTCGTCCAGGAAAACCGTTCCGCCTTCGGCAATTTCCAGCCTTCCCTTCTTGGTTGCGATAGCGCCGGTAAACGAGCCTTTCTCATGGCCGAACAGTTCGCTTTCCAGTAACGCCTCCGGGATAGCGGCGCAATTGATCGCGACGAATGGCTTTTCGGCTCGCGGGCTGTTGCGATGAATGGCGCGGGCCACCAGTTCTTTGCCGGTGCCGCTCTCGCCGCGAATCAGGACGGTGGAATCGCTCTTCGCAACGCGGGCGATGAAGTTCTCCACCTGATGCATCGCCTTGCTTTCGCCGATGATCACGTCCTGAAGATCCAACTCGGCCTGCAGGCGCCGATTCTCGCTGCGCAGCGCCTCGGTGGCTAAAACGTTTTCCAACGTGACGGCGGCAATTCCTGCTACGGAGCTGAGGAAATGAACATGAACGTCTTCGAACTTATGCCCTTTGCTGCGAGCCGCCATGTACAGCACGCCGACGGTTCGCTCGACCCCGACCAACGGTACGCAAAGGATTTCTTCGCTCGGGTTTGAATCTTCCGACGGCCGGCTCAGGATGGGGGAACGCTCCCACAGAGCGCGCTGCACAATCTCACGGCGAATATCCATCCGGGGCGTGGCGGTAGGGTTTCGTTCCCACACGCAACTCGAGATGGGTTCCTCATCGGCATGACGCAAGATGACGATGGCGCCGGTATCGGCCGGGATCACCTCGCCTATCAGCTGCAACAGCCGCTGCTGCAGTGGCTCCAGGTCGCGGATGGAATTGATGGTATTGGCGATCTTGAACAGCGCGTTCAGATCGCGCGCCATCCGCCCGACATCCGTGCCCTGGGACACCGGCGAGTACGCCCGCACATTCGTCGTCGTCAGCAGCTTGTCCGCGTCGTCCTCATCCTTGAACTGCACAGGCTCCAGGGCGAGTCCTTCGTCCTCGGTGATCAGAAAGACCAGCTCGCAGCGGCCCACGCGAACCGTGTCGCCATGGGTGAGCAGCTTGCGGCGCACTGGTATGCCGTTTACGAATGTGCCATTGTGGCTCTCCAGGTCGATGAGATGGAAGGCGGCATCGGTCTTGCTGATGGCAAAGTGACGCCGTGATACCGCGCGATCGCGCAGGCAAAGATTGTTGCCAGAATCGCGACCGACCGAGAGCTGGTCGCCCGTGAACCGCACAACTGTTCCCTTCGAGGGTCCCGAGACAACTACTACGCGCGAATCCAAAGCCGATCTCCCCTCAGCCCGTCTTAGTGTAGCTGAGGAATCGCCGCTCGTGCGACCATTGCCGCCGGGCCGTTCGACTCCAACCACTTGGATAGTCGGTTCTATCCGATTGGATAGAAAATCGTCGCAAAGTCGACTGGCGGAGACGATCTGGTTAACCCTAGGCCATTGAAAAACCATACCTTGCCAATCCACGGTTGAAATTCTCCTAATTGGTATGTTGCTTGCAAAGTTCCATTGCAAAGCGCAGCCGAGAACGACGTCCTCACGGGAGCGAAAGGCGTCAGGAAATGGGTTTCATGATCTCGGCAAGTCGCGAACGAACTCTCCGATGGCCCGGAGACCGTGATTGTGGTCTACAACGGCTGCATCACGACATAAAGACCTGGAGTGGGAGCGCTCCGGGTCTTTCTTTTGCCTGTCTACCCCAATAGCGTGACGGCGTTTGTGACTTGCCTCACAGACGGCGGTTATCTCACTGCCTATCGTTAAGGCGTAAACGGATCCTACGACGTTTTGCGTCCGAAAGGCAGTGTGATGGCGACCTCCGCAGTCTCGACCACCTCCCGTGTCCTCAACTCCAGCCTCGCTAACCGCATCATGAGCGCCGAAGAAGCCGCCTCATTGATCCAGCACGGAAATCAGATTGGCATGAGCGGGTTTACCGGCTCCGGCTATCCCAAAGCTGTGCCGCTCGCGCTGGCGCGGCGCATTGCCGACGCCAATCTCCGCGGCCAGAAATTCCAAGTCAGCATCTTCACCGGCGCTTCTACTGGTCCGGAACTTGACGGCGCGCTGGCGATGGCGGGCGGCATTCATCTGCGGCTGCCATATCAGTCGGATCCCGAAACCCGCAAGCGCATCAACGCCGGAGAGATGGAGTACATGGACATCCACCTGAGCCACGTGGCGCAGTTTGTGGAATATGGATTTCTGGGCAAACTCGATCTTGCGCTGATCGAGGTCACGGCGGTGCTGGAAGACGGCCGCCTGGTGCCAAGCTCGTCCATCGGCAACAACAAGACGTGGGTTGAGCAAGCCGAGCGCGTGATCATCGAAGTGAATTCATGGCAACCCTCCGAATTGGAAGGCATGCATGACATCTACTATGGCCTGCAGCCGCCGCCCAATCGCGGCCCAATTCCGCTGACCCACACCGGCCAGCGCATCGGTAGCCCCTATCTCGAAGTCCCGCTGGAGAAGATCGCAGCCGTCGTGCTCACCGACTCGCCTGATCGCAACAGCCCGTTCAAGGCGCCCGATCAGAATTCCAAGCGCATTGCCGGGCATATCCTCGAGTTCCTCGATTGGGAGGTAAAGAAAGGCCGCATGCCTTCCACGCTGCTGCCGCTGCAATCGGGCGTCGGCAATATCGCGAATGCGGTCCTCTTCGGCTTAGAAGAAGGTCCGTTTGAGGGATTGACGTCGTACACCGAGGTGATCCAGGACGGTATGATCCGCCTGCTGAAGTCGGGGAAGCTGACGGCAGCCTCGGCCACCGCATTTTCGCTGAGCCCGGAGATGCTGACCGAAGTCAACAAGGACATGGCGAGCTATCGCCAGCAGATCGTGCTGCGGCCACAGGAGATTTCGAATCATCCCGAAATCATCCGCCGGCTCGGAGTCATCGCCATGAACGGCATGATCGAGGCTGACATCTACGGCAACGTCAACTCGACGCACGTGATGGGCTCGCGCATTCAGAACGGCATCGGCGGCTCGGGCGATTTCGCCCGCAACGGCTATCTGTCGATCTTTATGGCGCCGTCGACCGCGCAGAAGGGAAGCATCTCGACCATCGTCCCCATGGCTTCACACGTCGATCACACCGAACACGATGTGTCGGTGGTGGTGACCGAGCAAGGGCTGGCTGATCTGCGTGGACTCTCGCCGCGCCAGCGTGCGCAGCTGATCATCGAGAAGTGCGCCGCGCCGGATTACAAACCCTTGCTGCAGGACTATTTGAACCGCGCCGAGCGCCTGTCCTATGGACGCCACACTCCGCATCTGCTGGGCGAAGCCCTGGGCTGGCACAATCGCTATCTGCGCTGCGGGCAGATGAAGCCGCAATCGGAAAACTAGCTTCACGCCAAAACCAAAAGCCGCCCTCAGCGGGGCGGCTTCGATCACTCCGATCGGCAGAGCTTACGTGCTGCTGTGCTCCAAGATTCCCTTTTCCAGCTTTTCCTGACACTCGATGCAGTGGCGCGTCCAGGGCACAGCTTCCAGGCGCTTGGCATTGATCTCCTCGCCACAGGAAATGCACTGACCAAAGTTACCCTCCCGAATGCGATCCAGCGCGCTATCCACCATCTGCAGCAACTGGCGATCGTTGTTGCTTTGGTGAAAGAGGAATTCCTTGTTGTAGGAGTTGGCAGCCCGATCGGCGATGTCTTGCGCCGATTCCTGGTCGGCGTCGCGTCCGTCCTGCGCGGTGCGGGTCATGGCATGCCGCAATTCCCGTTGTCGTTCTTCCAGCCGCTTCCTGAAAACCTCGAGTCTCTTCTTCTCCATGGTACGATCCTTGCCCGGACACCAAACCCAGCCCTTTAAGCCCGGGCCGCAAAACTTGCAGCATTAGAACGGGAATAATATGCGTCGGGAAGAACGCCCGTCAACTACACCCGTCACTGCCTCTTGTGGCATTGGCCAATTCAGAACCATTGGATGCTGGATTCTGCGACAGCGAATCAATTAGACGCTAGACGCAAAAAAGCGGCCCAAGAGGGCCGCTCTTCAGAAAGAGGCGAGCGAGGTAGGCATCATTCAGGCAGGGCGATGCAAGATAATGTCCCACGGACAGGACATAAACGGAGACGTCGAGACAGACGGAAGAGGGTTGACTTCAAGGATCTTGTGCCTCTTTATTGTGCCCTCGTCCTTGCATTTTGCCTTCCATAATTCCTTCAGAATGGTTGAGCTTAAGCGATGTTCGCGGCAAGCCTATTGTTACCAGCGAGATGTTGATTTCTGCGGAAGACGTCAGCAACGTGTTACAAACTGGCTACGAGTGAGAAAGTTGGTATTGAGGTACAAATCTTAGGCGCTGAGGTTCTTATTCTGAGCATCCTGTTCTTCGATCACCTTCAGCTTATTCAGGAGTGCCTTGTAGCTGATCTTGAGGATTCTTGCCGCCTGCCGACGGTTCCAACGCGTCTGCGTTAACACCCGCTCAATGGCTTCTCGCTCGGCTGTCATCGCCGCGCGCCTTCCAATCTCCAGCAGCGAGGGGCCGTCAGCATCGGCGCCATTCCCCTTTACGGTAGTGATCGGTATGGTGATCGCCGCCGCCGGCGGCCGCGTCTCCTCTAACTGCGAAGGCCGGGGAGTTGCTATTGCAGCGCTCGCCGGCACCGCCACCAGCGTCGGCTTGTGCATCGACAATTCGCGAATGATCTGCGCTTCGTTGCCGACAATCACATAGCGCTTAACCAGGTTTTCCAGTTCGCGAATATTCCCTGGCCACCCATAGTCCATCATGCAGCCGATCGCCGAATCGCCGAAGGGTGCCGGCTGTTTGCTGTAAAACTCGCTGTACTTGCGCAGGAAGTAGTCGAGGAAAACCGGAATCTCCTCCCGCCGCTCGCGCAGCGGAGGGATGTGAATGGTAATGACATTAAGGCGATAAAAGAGATCCTCGCGAAACGTTCCGTCCTGGACCGCGAGCTCCAGCCCTTTGTTGGTGGCCGCCAGAACCCGAACATCCACCGAAATATCGCGCTTGCCGCCCAGGCGGGAGAATCCTCCGTCCTGCAAAACATGTAGCAACTTCGCCTGCAGCGCGGGATGCATCTCGCTGACTTCGTCCAGGAAGAGCGTGCCAGAATTGGCTAAATCGAATTTGCCCAGTTTCTGCCGGTTGGCGCCAGTGAATGCGCCCGGCTCGTAGCCAAAGAGCTCGCTTTCCAGCAACTCATGGGGAATGGCCGCGCAGTTGACCTTGACGAAGGGCTTGTCGAATCGTCCTGACTGGGCATAGATCATGCGCGCGACAACTTCCTTGCCCGTGCCACTCTCGCCGCGAATGAGCACCGTGGCCGTCGTCTCGGCAACCTGCTCAATGGTGTTCTTGACCTCCTCCATCCTGGGGCTGGTGCCAAACAACCCGGCAAAGTCGCGGTTGCGGCGTACCTGATCGCGAAGCGGGCTCACCTCGCCTGGAACGCGCTGCCTTTCCAGCACCTTGTCGATACGCAGATCCAGGTCGCGGGTTTCAAAGGGCTTCGCCAGGTAGTCATCCGCGCCTAACTTGGAAGCGTTGAAGACGATGTCGGCCTCATGCCGGTTCGACAACATCATCACCGGCACTGCCGGCTTAATCTGCTTGATCCGCTCGAGGGTATCGAGGACACTCATTCCTGGAGTAGACAGATCGAGCAAGACCAGGTCCGGATCGTGGACCCGCAGCACCCGCAGGGCTTCTTCTCCACTGTTCGCACTGCTGACGTCAAAGCCGCGGCGCGCAAGATGCGTGGCCAGGAATCGTCCCCGTCCGACGTCGTCATCTGCGACCAGCACGCGGATCTTTTGCGATGGAACCATTCCACTCCAGTTTGCGGTGCGACAAGGGAGCATTCCCCGCCCCACACAGGGAAATCAGCGAGCGATTATGAGAATCCGGATACCCACTCACGGGTTGCACCGATGCCCTTCGCATTCGGAGCAACCGGGTCCCCTCAGGTTCGAGAACTCGGACGAGCAAAAATGACAGTAGTATTTGGGTCGATTGTAACGCCGCGGAAGGGCAAAAAAAACGATCTCGAGAAAGTTTTATTGGAAGCTCTTATGGGAAGCAAAAGGGCAGCCCACAAAAGAGCTGCCCCAGGAGAGAAACGGCTAATTTCCGCCCGAAACCGTACGCAGCTTACCAGGCATGAAGTGATATGGCGGCCAAGGACCCGTAATCGACACGTGACAATCCTTGAAGTGCCGCGTGGCGGTGCCATAACGATTCTGATATTTGGCCACGGCGTTGGAGTCGATCAAGTGCGCGAAGTCGATCAGCATGCCGCCTGAATCAGTGCGTTTACAAATCACATCTTCTTCCAGCGGCGAGAACAGTTTATGCACCTGCATCGAAAGCGCCCGTGCTTTGGTCTGCCGTTCACGCGTACGGGTTGCCTGCTCCCGCAGCTTGCGGAGGTACTCACCGCCCACCCCGTTAGGCAATTCCGATATGGCTTCCTCCAGCATGCCGTCCTTGACCAGGAGTTTGAAGTGCATCTCGGCCTTGCCACGAAGGCGGTCGACCGTCTCCAGGAAGGTCCTGCGATTCGCCCTGACGGCGCGCCGCAATGCTTCATCTGACTCGAAGATGGTGCCAAAACGGAAAGGAAGAACTGTAAAGGTCCGGAAACATTCGCTGATCACCCGGGCGTGATCTACGATGGCTTGTTGTGTGAGGGGTTGTGCGGCTGAGTGTTCGCTGACGATGACGGCAAAATCGCCGCTGGGGTAGGCCAGTACCGCAGCGCCGTTGACGCCGCGGAGGTTTTCTAGCGCGAACGGACGCCGGGCTCGTGTACCGTTCTGGGGGACCTGTTGCTCCGTAATACAATACGCGTACCACGCCATCTTAGTCTCTCCTGGGAGTACTCGCACACAGATTGAAGGGCGCTGTGCATGAGGGATTAGCTGACTTGCGAACGTGGAACTGCAGATCTCAGGCTTTAGCCGGGGATGGACGAGGAACCAACCCCAGCACCCCTATCCTAACCGCTTATCCCTAAGAATCGCAACTAGGAACTTATAGAAGAGGCAGGTTTTTTGCGGAAACAGGACGCCAGAAGGCCGGACAGGAGCCTTCAGAGCGGTTTTGGGGCGATTTTTGCTACACACATTCGAACGCCGCGTCGACCGGCAGCAGCCTCAGGCGTATAGGCTAACTGCAGATGCCATAGGGGCTGCGCTGCTGGTCGAGCCGTTCGCGCTGGGGCCTGGAACAGCAGTTGGGCCAACCTCCTGCCAGATCTGCTGCACGGTTGAAAATGCCTGCTGCGCGGTCGACAGATTGCCCGATTGCAGGGCCTGGCTGAGCTGGTTCAAGGCGTTCTGGAAGTCAGTTCTTGCCCCGCCCGTGTGGGCGTGGGGCGACCCCGCACCAGGTCCTCTGACCGAAGTCGGCAGAGAGCTGAAGGCTTGCTGCGCGGCTCCCAGATTTCCGGATTGCAGCGCCTGCCCGATGGTGTTGAGCGTCTGCGCGATTGGGCTGTTGCCGCCGTATTGGATCGCCGCCGACTGCGATAGGGTAACGAAGTCGGTCTGCGCCTGTGACAGATTCCCGGCCTGCAAATCCTGACCTAATTCCTTGAACTTGCCTTGCACCTGCCGATAGTTCTGCTGGATATTCTGCAATTGGGAGAGACTGCTGCTGGCGATTGCCGCAATGGACATATCTGCCTCCGACGCGATAGCGTCTGCCGCGCAAGCTGCACGTCGGGGAGGATGAGTACGCGGCGATGGCGCTATCGCATATGCTAGTAAGGCAAGATGATGGCCGAAGCAAATTAAGAAATTCTTAGCCTGAGAACCTCCGCCCGCACGGCAGCGGCTGCATCCCAGACGCTATTTCTTATCCTCCACTAACCGCACCACGATGCGATCAATGGTGTCCAGCGCTTTCTTGGCAGACATGTTGCTATTGTTGGTCATCACCGCAAAGGCGATATGATCACCCGAGTGCGTGGTCGCATAACCCGACAGCGAATAGACGTGGGCCAGCGATCCGGTCTTGGCCTTCACGTTCCCCGCCGCAGCCGTATTGCGGAAACGCTCGGCAAGCGAACCGTCAACCGCCGCAACCGGCAACGTGTCTTCATAGGACAGAGCCCAGGGCTGGTCGTGGCAGTATCGCAATAATGTGACAATCGCTTCCGGCGTTACCAGATCTTCGCGCGACAATCCAGAGCCATCGTAGAAAACAAACTGATCCGGTTTGACGCCCGCGTTGACTAGAAAGCCACGGAGTACTTCGAGTCCCGATTCAATCGATCCCGTTGTGCCTTTTTCCTTGCCGAGGAGCCGCAGCATCAGCTCGGCATGAAGGTTCTGACTGACCTTGTTGATCACGCTCAAATCTTCGGCAACCGGCTGCGACTGATAGCTGGCGAGCACCAGCGGCGATGGATTCGGCGGACGGGTTGCGTCCCCTCCGCCTGATGCCATCGAGGTAATACTGAACGTCTGCGTGGAAGCAAGTTCGGTGTGCCGAGTTCGCGTGCGGCCATAAATGGTCACGCCGCGCTCCTCCAGCAATTGCCGGAACAACCGGGCACTGAAGTCGGCGGGATCCTCAATGGCCAGCGCCTCGCCGAAGCCGGGATCGTCCTGGGGAATGTTCCCCCAGAAGGTAATCTGATTGGAGCCGGGTTCGCGATTGATGGAGACGGTGCGCGGCCCGCTGCCCTGCGGAGTGGTCATCACGCGATTGTCGATCTTGTAGTACTCGGGAAACGGAGTGATGTTCAGGAAGGCTCGCTCACCCGGCCGGTCGGCCGGCATGATGTTGACAAAAATCACATTGTCATTGATGGTCAGCGCTGAAACCGGAGCACCCCACTCGCGCGCCAGGTCGTCCTGGGACCAACCTTCGTCATAGCGCTGCCAGACGAAGTAGGAATCGTCCGCTACCACATCGCCGTCCACATACTTCAAGCCGTGCTGCACCAGCTGATCCGCGAGTTGCTGCAGCACCTGGATGGGGGGCGCTTTGCGGTCGGTGTGCATGTTGTATGGCAAACCGCGTCCGGAGAGGTTCGGATCGCCGCGTCCCACCAGGACCAGGTCGGCGTTCAGGCGGCCGTACTTGTCCAGGCTGCCGAGCGTCTCAACCGTGGTTTTGAATCGGTAATCCGGCCCGATCAACCCGAAGACAGCAGCCGTTGTGAACAGCTTGGCATTCGACGCCGGCGTGAAGAGCTTATCCTCATTGAGCGCAAAGATCGTCTTGTTGCTTTTGAGCGAGACTGCATAGATTCCCCAGAAACCGTGCGCGCTCTCGGGATCGTCAAGAATTGTCTGAATGTCGTGGGGAAGGTTGCCAGCCAGCTTCGCTTTGTTGCTACCCGCAAATGCCGGACTCACCAGCATCACCCAGAGAAGGAAATTAGCGAGATACCCAACCCGAGACATAAGACTGCCCTCCCGATCATAGCATCGGTCTGCAAGCCTTTCGATTCAGTTCTGCCCAGCAAGATTCGCGACGACTAGGCGCCTGACGGCGTGTGATTCGCGGCAAGCTACAATCGCAGGATGCGGCCCCGGTATCGCTGGCAGCTGCGCTCCCGATCGCTCGATTTGGGCGAGCGCACTCTCATCATGGGAGTGGTTAACGTTACTCCCGACTCGTTTTATGACGGCGGCAGCTTCCTTTCACCGGACAAAGCTGTGGACCATGCTTTGCGTCTGCTGGACGAAGGCGCCGACATCCTCGATATCGGCGGAGAATCCACGCGTCCGGGAGCGCATGTGCAGGGAGAGGAATCCTGTGCCCTAGATGCGAACAAGCTTCGAGTCAGTGCAGAAGAGGAGTTGCGCCGGGTCATGCCGGTTCTGGAAGCGATCCTTCGCAGCCGGCCGGCGGCCATCATCTCAATTGACACTTACAAGTCTGTGGTGGCCCACGCGGCGACAACGGCGGGAGCCGAGATCGTCAACGACGTCAGCGCCTTCCAGTGGGATTCAAAAATGGCGGCGGCGTGTGCCGATCTCAAATGCGGCGTGGTGCTGATGCACACCCGTGGTAAGCCGGCGCAGTGGCGGAAGCTGCCGCACGAGCCCAATCTGATCTCGCTGGTGGAACATGATCTGGCGAATCGTGTCCACGTTGCGCTGGAGCGGGGTGTCGAGCGCTCGCGAATTGTGCTGGATCCCGGCTTGGGCTTTGGCAAGAACTTCGAGGAGAACTACCCTGTGCTGGCTCACCTGGAGCAGCTACAACGGCTCGGATTTCCCTTGCTGGCGGGAACTTCGCGCAAGTCGTTTATCGGTCGCGCGATCAGTGAGAGAACGGGACAAGACGTTCCCGCTGTCAACCGGCTCTACGGCTCGCTGGCAGCCATGGTAGTCAGCATCTTGCACGGCGCTCACGTCGTTCGGGTTCACGATGTGGGGCCTTCGCTGGAAGCAGCCGCAATAGCCGACAAAGTGCTGTCCCTCGGCCCGTAGTAGCCTTCCGCCGCTCCACCTATCGGGCCCGCTGTGCGAGAGCCTAGTTGTCAGGTCATTCTTACCCAATATGTCAGGGTAAATTCTTGCTTATACAACAAAAGTAACCAAACAGTAAGTTACTTTCGTGCACCGCCGAGGTACTTTCTGCTGCTGCTTCTTTGCCTGCCAAAGCGATACTGCGGCTAGGTTCTAATCGCCCTCAATTTGAAGCTTCCACTCGGGTAGCGCCCCCGAGAACGCATGGTAGTGCAAAGTTTAGCCTGCAAAAAGGAGATTTAGTGATGACATTTGGATGTGCCGCTCCCTTGCGCGCCACAGCCTGGCACCGAAACTTCACGCTGTCGGCAATCTGCCTGATTCTGTTGGCCTCGCCGCTATTTGCCACCGTGGACTCGGGGGAGATTATTCCTTCGAGCGTCTACGCTAACGTCAGCACCACTTACGACCCGGTAAACGGCTACTCCGTTACCTTCTACTGGCAGACGGTGCACCCGGGTAACTCCATCGTAATCATCGAAAACGACATCAACTTTCAACAGAACAACAATTCCCCCTCCCGGCAAATTGTCCAGAACGACTTCACCACCAACCACGTAGTAGTCGTCGATCATTTCCCGGGTTATCACGTAGCCAGCATCTGGGGCTATTACGTCGCCAGCTATGTGTCGATGGCTTACCCTGACTGCCCCACAGTACGATCGGCTATCTGTCACCAGTGGGCGACCTACCCCGGACCGGCCACCCCCTACTGCGGTGACCCACCTGCTCCGGGCTGCGGCGGTTTCTATTCCCAGTTCTATCTGTGGGACTACCCGAATCCGGATAACACGCTGGTGTTTACCATGTGGCCGATCGGCGGACAGAACGTCTACCAAGGCGACCCTACGCAGCAGCCGGCTTGCACTCCTACTTCGAAGAGCTCGCGCGAATGCAATGACCTCTACGTCGTCATGCAGGCTAACCAATTGGACGGGCCCTTCGGTGCGGACGTCATCATGGAGCAACCGACCATCACCGATTTGGACACTGGCCAGATCGTGACCAACAACAGCATCACTGCGCAATATCTCTGCGATCTAGACTCCCCGTCGAATCCTCCGCCCCAAGGCTGGGATGGCGACTACAACTCGCAGGAGTTGTGTTATAACGGCACCCTTTTCAGCATCAACACCACGCTGCGAATACGCGTCAATTCCCAGGCTGTGCCGGGGCACTATCAGTTCACGGGAATGTTTCAGGCACAACTGAACGATCAGAATCAGGGTAGCCCGGTCAATATCGCCTACAACTTCACCGTGTTGCCGACGGCATCGTTCACCGCCACGCCGCCAACCACCTTCCCCACCATACCCGGTATCGGTACCTGGCAGACCAACATGGTCAACTGGAATGCGCCTCCGGGAAGTTCCAACGCAGACTTCTGGTGTACCAACGTTACCGATACCGATCCCTGGTATAGCCTGGAGAACGGTAACTTCTCCGGCTATTTCGACATTCCTACCCCTAACGGCATTTACTTCGAGGCTTGGAACTATGACGGCGGGCGCGTCTACCAGCAGGTCAGCGACTATGACTACGGGGTGTTTATGGACCGTAACCAGAACCACCTGACCGAGTGGCAGAACTGCGCTGAGCTGGCTCTGGAACCTTACGCCGACACCGACCTTGGTAGCGCCACCGGCTTTGTGGCTGAACCGAATCAGTTCCCCTACGGCCTTGAAATGAACTACCTCCGTACGGGAAATACGTTGTATCAGACTGCGGTGGACATGCTCGCCCACAGCACCGCCTACAACCTCTTCTACAGCGGACCCGTGTACGCTACCAGTGTCCGCGTCAGCGCGTATCTGATGGATGACCGCCTGGCGGACGAGATGGTCGGCTTTCCTCGCAACACCGCTTATATGTTGCGCGCAGTCGACGTCATGCTGGGCTATCTTGACCAGAGCTACAACCTTAGCTTCAGCAATCCCAATCAGCAGGAATATGACATTCACCCCTTCATGATTGGCACGGCGATGGAGGCTCTGATCACGTACTACCAGCTTGACTTGGCTGAGGGAAACACGCCCGACCCCCGTATTCCCTTGGAGATCAAGAAGACTTTGGATTGGTTTGAGGCCACGCAGTACATCCCACAGACTCACACCTTGGCCTATGGCGCCTACGATCTGCCTGAGAATCCAAATCTTGTGGCAGGCACTGATTTCGATGCCACTGAGCTGAATGACCTGGTCGCGACCGCATGGGCCTGGTATTGGGGATTGACCAATAACACCACCTACATGAATCAGGGTGATGATCTCTTCTCGAATGTCTGGGACAGCGCCGGCGGCCAGAATGGCGGCGGCGGGGGCGGTTGGACCTGGTCGGTCAAGGAGTACAACCAGGTCTATAAGTGGAGCTTCGATTATGTCCGCTGGAGATCCGGTGCGAACCCCAACGGCACTTCGCCGGCGATTGAAACCGTTCTCCCGGCGGCCAACCCTTACACCGGACCGTGGACCGATTACACCACTCCGGCGCAGTTCAGTTGGTTTCCGGCAAACCAGGGAAACTTACCCGTGGTCGATCCGAATCTTCCAGACAATGCCAACCTCGTGGTCGTAACTCCGACGACCGCCACCATTACCTTGAATGTGTTCCAGCCCAACACCACCATGACGGTGTACTACGGGACACAGGCGCCCACGCTCTGCAATCCCGGCGATCCGCAACCACCGTGGTGCATGCAGCCGTTCCCGAACTATGGATTCCTGAACATGCTACAGGCCAGCTACCCTTCGACTTCGCAATCCGTGACTGGCGTGCAGGATCCGATTGCGTTGAGTGAGGGAATCTACAACGTCTACGACGAGGTTGTAACCATAACCGGGTTACAGCCAAACACCCAGTATCATTGGCGGCCGTTGACCACCGACGCCAATGGCAATATGGCTGCCTATCTCGACGAGATGTTTACTACGGCAGCCGAATAGTCGAGTCGGCTAAAGTTTGGATGGATCCTGCGCTCAACCAGGCGCGGATCCATCCAATTCCAAATCACCCGGCTTGCGGGCATTTTTTCCGGTCCTCGCAGCTACTCCGGTGCAACGTCCAGAGGCTCGCTCTTTCGCCTTGGCAGGAATTCTGCCAGTCCCGTCAGCCACGATTCGAACTCAGCATCTGTCAACCTGTATTGATCCAGAAGTCGCGGCAACAGAAACAGATCTCCGTTACGGGTGGCCAGTCCATTGAGGCAGGTAGTCGCCGATTCCACACCGGCTTCCTTCAGCCACGGCACGAAATCCGGACGAATCGCTCCGCTTGGATAACAAAAATGACTGACGCCGTCAGCGCCGGTCATTTGACTGATCAGATCGCGATTCTGCTTGATCTCAGCAACGAACCTATCGCGATCCAAAGGAGTGCGGTGCCGGTGCGTGTGTAGCTGAATGTCGACTCCAGCGCGCGCCATTGCGGCGACCTCATCCGGGTTCATCAACTGGAAGAGACGCCGCTCACAAAAAGTCGAATAGTCGAATCCAAGGGCGCCGGCGAAGGCTGCGGCAAGATTGTCCTTCTGCCGGCCGGTCAAATTCTGTTGTTTGGCATAGCCATCGATCTGCCAGAGCAGCGCGTTCCGGCTCGCCTCACTTTGAAAGTCAAGCTGCCGTGGCAGCCATTCGAATGTTCGGTTGTCGATGACCTTGCTTGGCGCCTTCCACATCATGTGGGCAAGAGCGAAGCGGAACAGCGGGCGCTGGAACAGACAGTAGTAGGTCGTCAGATAAACGGTCGCAGGAAAGCCGTGCCTCTGCAGGACAGGAAACGCGTGGCGTGGAAAATCGGCCCACCCGTCGTCGAAAGTGATTGCCACACTGCGCGCGGGCAGCTCCCCTTTTTGCAGCAGGCGCAATCCTTCGCCGAGTCCCACAACTTTACAGCCGGAGCGCGCCACAATCTCCATCCGCCGGGCAAAGGTTTCCGGAGGCAAGAACATCTCGGGATGCGACCCATTCTCCTCGCCGTCAGCGATGCCGTGATAGCAAAGGATCAGCAGACGTTGCTGTCGCCAACGGCTGTGCGCAATAAGCGAAGCCAGACCCAGGCCATTGGTCGCCAGCAAGGCTTGCTTGATTTGTCGCAGTGCACTCATGGAAAGGTCACGTAGGTTTTTGAAGCGCCCAACCGGGTTCGCCGGCGCATCGTGCTCTGGTGCACGAACCCTGTCTTCTCTATGGCTCGACGCGCCGCATCGTCGCTGCCCGGAACAGCAATATAAACGAACTCAGTCCCATGCTCGCTCCCGGCGTCACTCACAATGTGTTTCAGAAAACGTAAGCCCAGCTCTTCTCTGCGATAGGCCGGATGCGTGTACGTATTCTGGATCAGAACAGAATTCGGCGGCACCTCGTACATCTGCTCAAACCCAGCAATCGATATCTTGTCATCGCAACGAACCAACCACGCGGTGCTCACCAGAATATTGTTCTGCACCATAGAGTAGAAGTACGCCCCATACTCGAGTCTAAACAGAGCATCTCGCAGGAAGCTCTGTTTGGAGCGGCAGTTCTGGCCGTCGGATCGGTAACACAGCAAGTCCCGCAAGCAATCGCGATGGACTTCGGGGTCACAGAAGCGCTCTGCCGCGCCGGTCTGAGCGCGATACAGTCGCACCTCGGCTGTGCTCCAAGTACGGTTCTTGATCGATCGCAGTAGGGGACCGGGCTGGGCGGCCGATTTCCAGCGCTCCAGTTTCCCTTTGTCCAGACGTAAAATGCCGGCGACTCGCCTGGCTGTGGATCGGAGAGTGGTTGCCACACGCTGACGAAGCAGCGCCGAACTGTCAAAAAATACAGTTAGCGTATGCACTTCATCATAGCGGGTGGCGCGATCGTCCTTGTAGGCGTCACCACCAGGAGTAAGGTCCAGACTGGAAAAACCCTCCTCGTGTAGCGCCAGCGCGACCAGCAAGGTATGGAACTTGCCGGGAGAGTACATGGCGAAGAAGGGCGAATGGCCAATGAATACAACGATTACTTCGCTTTTATTGCGGATGCCAACATGGGCCGCAAACAGGCGACCTCCTACCCTCGTCACCGCGACATGCAGCAGTCCCTCCCGAGCCATCAAGGCTTTATAAAACAAGCGCTTTCTGGGGTCGTCGCGAAATGGGCACGTCCCATGCAGCGCGCCAATACGGATGTCGTAGAAATCGATGATCTGGTCATAGTAGGCTTCGAGTTCGTCCGGCGTGTGAAGCTCCGTCACCGTAAGCGGTCCCTCCGCCTGAATTTTTTCCAGCCGTCGCCGGTTCTTTTTCCTGCCCAGCGCCGCGCGGATCGCGTCGGTAGTTACTAGGTCAATCAGCGGCCTTGGTACAGCGCGAATTGTGCTTCTGCGGTGCCAGCCACCTTGCAACCACTCTAACGGGGTGCCGGGTGGAAGATAGGTGAACGAGAGGGAAGCAAATGCGAGCTGCCGCAGCTTCTGCAGACCTTCGATGACAAATGTCTGCTCGCCGGGTAAAGCCAGCCAAACCTGATACTCGGCTTGATGCGCGCCTGCCAAGCTCAGCTTCCCACTGGCTCGTTCGACGGCAAGGGCCATCAGCCCATCCATCCCGCCGCCTGCCCCATAACGGACAAGGATCAAAGGTCGATAGAATTCGTCGTAGCATTGGTACCAGCTACAGGCGAATTCGGGCGACTGCAGCGCGGTAGACCACGGACATTGGGCGGCCAGGTCTCGCCACTGCGCCTGGAAGTGGGGGGACGCAATCGCCTGCAGCGCTTCAGAATCGGAGTAGACGAGCAGCGCAGAGTTTTCATCAGAAGCGACCGGCTGACTCGTCATGGCATCGTGAAGAATCTGGCTTCGTCGAAAGCTTTCGACGACGGGAAAAGATACCTGCCGTGGCCAGGGCTACGGCAGATCATTCGAGACTTGTTGGGTTGCGTGCGTGACGTTCCGAGTCTAGCAGATTCCTGCGGCATGGCCACGGCCCTCGAGGGACTCACCTTGACACTGGCTGGCAGCAAATTTATTCTTGATTGTTGTCCTTAGAGCGCTCCCGCCCGTCTGTCCCCGCCATTGTCTTGCTTCAGGAGCCGGCCTGAAAAACGGGGCTTGTCCCGTGGCGTTGTTGCTTGGGGAAAGGATAGCTGGGAGGCCTTCCAGCCGCAAAAGCTAGGCTCCTGCGAGTAAGGCCGGTGTTGCTATGCTGATTCGGGTTCGGGAATTGGAACTCCACAAACTGGAGTTTGATGAAAGCTATCAGCCTGGCGCCATCGACTTCGGTCCTGAATTTCGTCAGGTTGGCCCGTTGCATAGCCAGGGTCGAGCTGAGTTGATTGTGGAGCATCGCGGCCATCACCAGGATGTCGAGGATATCCGGGTGGTCGGTAAAGTTGCGGCTCACCTGGAGATCAGCTGCGCTCGCTGCCTGGAGCCGGTCGGGCATGATGTGGACAGAATTTTTGACCTGATCTTTCGGCCACAGGGCGTGGATCGGCGAGCCGATGAGGCCTCGATCAGCGAGGCCGAGACCGAGATCGGCTATTATTTGGGCGACGGCTTGCTTCTGGAAGACGCTCTGCGCGAGCAGGTGCTTCTGGCGACTCCGGTGCGAGCGTTGTGCCGCGAAGATTGCAAGGGATTGTGTCCGCACTGCGGGCGTAATCTGAATATCGAACAATGTCACTGTGAGCCGCATGTCAGCGATCCGCGCTGGGATGCGCTGAGCGATATCAAGAAGAAGCTGCAAAGCTAATCCAAGAGCTTGGATCGCCGAAGGCGGCGATCGATGTCGAGAGGTTTTCATGCCAAATCCAAAACGGCGCCATTCCAAGGCGCGCACCGCCAAGCGCCGCGCCCACGATCATCTGACGGCGCAGTCCTTGTCGGAATGTCCCAATTGCCATGAGCGCAAGCTGCCGCACCGGGCCTGCCCCAAGTGCGGCTACTACAAAGGCCGCGAGGTCATTGAGATCGAAGAGGCCGCCAGCTAAGGTACTTCGCCCAAAGTCTTTGCTTCGTCACGGAGCGCGCTCCGTGGTGAATTCGTCGTAGCCACAGGCCCGGGGTCCCCGTGAGGGCCGATTTTGCCCTCCACGGGGTGAAAGAAGCATGCCGACCATCATCGCTGTTGACGCTATGGGCTCGGATCGCGCGCCTAGACCCGAAGTGGAGGGCGCTATTCTAGCTGCGCGGCACTACGATGTGGAAGTGGTGCTGGTTGGCAAGGAAGAAGTCCTCCGCACCGAGCTTGAATCGCATCGCTTCTGGCGCCGCTTGCCCATCAGTGTCGTCAACGCCCGCGACGTCATCGGCATGCAGGAGAAGGCTGCGCAGGCGGTGCGCAACAAGCGCGAGTCCTCCATGCACGTCGGACTTCGTCTGGTGCGCGATGGCAAGGCTGCCGGCTTCGTCACCGCCGGTAATACCGGTGCGGCCATGGCGACCGCCAAGAGGGTATTGGGCGCAATCCCCGGCGTCGACCGTCCTGCGCTGGCCGCGGTCTTCCCCACCGCTCAGGGAACGGCGACCATCCTCATCGACGTGGGCGCCAACGTCGATTCCAAGCCGCAAAATCTGCAGCAGTTCGCCATCATGGGCGATGTCTACTTCCGTACAATCTTTGCCGGCCGCTTCCCTACAGCGGAGCATCCCCGTGTCGGCGTGCTTTCCATCGGCGAAGAAGAAAGCAAGGGCAACGACCTCACTCGCGAAGCCTACAAGCTGATCAAAGAGCTGCCCATGAACTTCGTCGGTAACGTCGAAGGCCGCGACCTCTATAACGGGAAGGCTGACGTGCTGGTGTGCGACGGATTCGTGGGCAACGTTGCGCTAAAGATTTCCGAAGGCATGGTGGAGACGGTGCGCTTCCTGCTCAAGCAGTCCTTGCAGGCGACCATCACCAGCCAGGTAGGATTCCTGCTCTCGCGCCGAGCCTTCGCAGACTTCAAGAAGCGTCTGGACTACTCCGAATATGGCGGCGCGCCGCTGTTGGGTATCAAAGGCGTGTGCATTGTGAGTCACGGCTCGTCCAACGCCAACGCCATTAAGAATGCAATTCGCGTGGCAATGGAATACGCCAACAGTAAGCTGAATCACACCATCGAAGAGCGCATCGCCCAGGCCAGCCGCAATCTGAACCATCACACAAGCGAGCCCAGCGAAGCTGGTGCCCTAGGCCCTGGCTTGATCTAGTCGCCGGTAGTTTGTCTTCATCCAACCCACATGGTGACGGTGGCCGGAACTGCTGGCGGCCGCCGCGAGCGCCCGGCCCAGCCCCCCGTTCCAGCCAGCAGCAACAGAGAGACGATCGAGATCCAGATACCTGCAAGTTCCGCTCCCACCCTGGGTAGCTCGAGCACCAGGTTATAGCTTCCCGGTGGAACGTCTACCTGCATAAGACCATCCCCTGACGGACGAACGGCAAGCCGGCCGTCGGTTCCCAC
>JASHXK010000588.1 GCA_030043575.1 Terriglobales bacterium | reverse complement strand
CCGATCCAAAGGCTTAGTACGCCCGCCAATGCAAGGTACAGTGATGCAGTGATGGCCGCTTCAGATAATAGGTGGTATCCCGTCACCAGCGAGATACCATGATCACCGCAAAACAGAGGCAGCGCGTATACCAGCCAATAGACACCGGCAATCAGGGCGAACAACGGGATCCCAATCCTGCCCTCGTTTCGCCATTGTTGGTACGATCCCCAGGCAATCCAGCATAGGCTGAATGCAGCTATGATTTGCAAGAACGACAATTCATGTGGGGTTGTTGCCCAAAGAAGTGCAGTAATGACTATGGGAACGCCCGTGTATAAGAACACTGGCCATGTTCGCTTGCGCAGGATGCTAGTTCGCTCTGGCATACACGCTCCCCAGACCAAGCACAGCTTCCAGGCAATTGACCACTGCATCGGCTGCAACCGGCACCGAATAGTCCTGTATTCTTCGGCGCGATTGAACTCCCATAGAAAGCAAACATGCCGGCTGCGCCATCCTCACCACACTCTTAGCCAGGGCATCCACATCGCCCAAAGGAAAGATCGCTCCGGTTTGATCTGGAAGAATGAGGTCCGGCCAACAACCCACCCTATCACTCACGATGCAAGGCCTTCCGGACGCCATAGCCTCATTCACAACCAGGCCCCAGGTTTCGCCACCGTCGGACGGAAGGACAACTGCATCGCAAGCCACGTAAGCCGAAGCGATCCGTGATTGATTCAAGAAGCCTGTAAAGCGTATTGGGACACGGTGAGTCTGAACGTAATGCTCACATTCACTCCTGAGTGGCCCATCCCCGACCATCAAACCTTGAATGCCGGTTCTTTCTCGCGCGGCACGTTCGAGCGCTCGAACAAAATCCATCGGATGCTTCTTAGCAATGAACTTGCCCACGAAAGCAAAGACGACAGCCTCCCGGTCCAAACCCCAATCCTCTCTCAACTCAGAGCGATGTGGTGCCAGTGCTTCTGCCTGCGATTGAAAAAAGCTATTGTCGACGGCGTGAGGCACGAGAAACACCTTTTCGGGCTTTGCGCCATAGTGCAGAAAGTACTCTCTCGACCAACTTCCCGCGGCCAGGCATGCGTCAAAGCGTGGAATGAATTGCCGATAGGCAAACCGCTTAGCTACTCGCATCGGCAAGGGACGCCAGGTGTGCAAATGGGAATCGCTGCGCACCATAACTTTGACGCCGGACTCCCAACAGGCACGGATGGCCTGCCATGCGCTTTTGTAATTCCAACCGGCCACCATCACCGCATCGTATTTGTGCTGCCGGATAATGTCTTTGATCTCCGGCGTATCCATCCCGCCAAATCTCTTCGTGTGGGGAGGCTTGGCCACATTGTGCAAGAAGGCATAAGGATAGCCGGACAGCAGCGGGACATCCCAGTCAAACTCCACGCCGAATCCGGCATTCGCCTGCTCCACAGGCGTAACGCGGTGGCAATAATAGACGCAAATCTCCAGAGCAGGATGCTCAGCCAATGCACAGTACCACTGCGTGTGGTATTGGATGGGATACATGCTGAGAATAGCCAGTCTCATCGCAAGGTCAGAGGTAAATGATATCAGCCGGCTCGCACGATGGATCGCCTTGTGTATGACGAGGCGGCACTTCTTCACTCCCGAACGGCTTTCTTACGAACGCTCTCATCGAACACTTCTGCCAGGCGGGCAGTCATCGCCCGCGCCGTGTAGCGCTCAAAAGCTTCCCATCTGGTTTGCGCGCAGGACGCAGGCGGCAGTGCCAGGAGATTTCGCAAATGCTGAGCAATACCGTCGGTCAAGGTGAGAACGGGTTGGCCGTCGCCAAACGTCACTACCGTGCCTGCATTGGTCTCTCTCAGGATCGTCACCACGCTACTTTTTTCGTGAAAAACGGCGAGCAGTGGCCGGGCTGACACAATGTATGGAAATACCTTCGAGGCCGTGTAATGCGGCAGCTCAGAGCCGACGATCAGCAGCGCATGGGAGTCCAGCATGATCTGCATGGCGGTGAGGTAAGGAACTCGTCCGGGGTGCTCGTGCACATATTGCTCAAGGTTCAGCTCTCTGGCTAGCGGAAGCACCTGGTACTGACCCTCAGCCTTATACGCATATGTAGTCCCGACAAAATGTAAGCGTAGGCGTTGAAAGAGTTCAGGCCAGCGCTCCAGCCCGGCAATAACGCCACGAAAGACGGCGCGCAGGGCGGGAAGCATATCGGCGCCGCCACGTCCCACGTAACTTACATGGAGCAATCCATCGCCCCGATCGAACACGGGATTCTTCCGCGAATGTTCCCGCAGGTATTGGAAGTCAGCCGGCTCGACGCCGAACGGAATCTCTGCAACATCAGGCAGTTGCCGGTGTCGCCCGGCAAGTCCATCGAAGGTTCCCTTTGACACGGCCACGAGCTCGGCAGCCTTTGCCACGGCCAGATTCTCCAGCACCCGCAAGTAGGTGTAGGCCATGACGAATTTTGGTGGCCGTTGCGAACGCGGCAGCTGCCAGTGGTATTCCGTTATCACCGGATCCAGGTAGTCCAGCACATACGGAACCCCGAACCGTGCGTGCGCTAAACGTCCGAGAATCATGGTGGGATTGGGCGGAACGCTGATGAATACAAGATCGATCTTCGTCTGCCGGATCACACGCTTCATAGCCTGCCAATGGTGCCACAGGCTTCGCAACCCCAGATCTCCGAAGTTGAACTTCCGTGTCAGAGCTGCTGGAATCGCGCGTGTACGAATAACTTCCAAGCCCGAAGGAAGCAGCTTCTGGTTTTCCTCGTCGACCTCGTTCTCGTAATAGCGCGGATCGGTGGTGACGATGATGGGCTCCCAGCCAAATTCCTTTAGGTGCTGGGCAAAAAAGCGGAGGCGCAACGCCGGAGGATAGCTGCTGGGAGCAAAATCAGCGCCGATGACCAGGACACGTTTCAACAGCTTGATCCCTGATTGCGATGCAATAACACATTTGATCGGCGGTTGATATCTGTCTCCCAACGCGAAAGTCGATATCAGACAATCTGCGGACTGTTTATCACCGCAAACCAACCTGAACGTACACCGGGCCGCCACCTTTTTCTCCAAGCAGCACCACACCAACCTGCTTGCCAGCGGCGAACGTGCTAACGCACTCCACGTGTCCGGCATCGCGTGTACTAACAAAGACAACTTGCCCGACGGAGCAGTCGCCATCGGCCGCCATGATAACGTACCCCGCGGTCATAACGTAGGTGGACCGGGATGCGGTGCCCGGAGCATTGGCCGCAACGCCAACCACAATTCCCGCGCCAGTATCGGCTGAGGTGGTGCCGGCAACGGTCGCGGTGCCCGCCCATTTTACTGGGGTACCTTGGGCGATCGCCTGGCTTGAAATGGCGATCATCCCGGCACTAGGGCCGTTGTCCAGCGACCCCGGCAAAAAGATACCGTCCAGCAGTGTCCCCTTAATATCGGCCGGCCACGCCAGGCCGCTCGGCCCCTGCCAGGTGAAGGCATATCCGTTCGTGGTGGCGCAGGCCTTCGATCCACCTTTCCCGAAAGCTGTACCTTCGTACCACACATTCGGCTCACGGCTGGTGATCCTATTGCCGC
>JASHXK010000587.1 GCA_030043575.1 Terriglobales bacterium | reverse complement strand
AATTGCAAATCGAGCCGCGGTCGGCACAGCGTCTGAAGTAACCGTTAACCGCGTCGAAGATTGACCCCAGGTGCTCGCGGAACATACGTTCGGCGCCCGGCAGTTCAAATCCCGCAACGTACACCAGGCGCATCAGCTCCGGGTATTGCGCCACAACATTCACCACAAATTCCACCAGCATAGGTACGACAATCTCGGGGTCGAGGTCACCGGCTAACCCCTGCTGCAGCTCCCGGCCCAGCTTAAGACGACTCAAGCGCGATTCCGCTGCGACCCAGAAGAGATCCGCCTTTCTGGCGAAGCAGCGAAACAGAGTGGCTTCGTTCACCCCGGCAAGATGCGCGATCTCGCGCGTGCTGGTGCCTTTGTAGCCCTGGCGCGAGAACAGCTGAACCGCTGCCTCAATGATCCGAACTTCGGTGACACTTCTCTCTGCTGCTTTGTTCACAAGAGAGGGTCCTTTGCGGATTAGTTTGGAACGATTTGGGACTACTGCCAGAGGGGTTCAAGCTGGTCGGCGCCGATCTCGACGGCGACACTTTGCTGGATCAGGTCCAGCGTGAGCACGACGCGAAGATCGTTCTTCTTGCGTACGAGGACTCCAATCATCCCCGCCAGCGAGCCGGAGGTGATACGCACCCTCTCGCCCACCACAAGGTAAGGATGAGGCTCAGCGCGCAGTAGAGGAAGCGCTGTGCGCAGCGATTCGATCTCCGCGTTTGGTAGCGGCGAAGGTTCCCGACCGGCGCTGACGATGGATACTACGCCGGGCACCTGCAGTACCTTCACCGACTCACGGCGCGCAATACGAACGAAGATGTAGCCGGGGAATAACGGCTTGTCGATGGGCAGCCGACAGCCGTTTTTCCAACGGCGTATAGAGGTGTACAGCGGCAAGAACGACTCAATCTGGCGCCCGACAAGATGGCGGGCAACCATCTTTTCATGCCGGGGCGTGGTGTAGGCGGCGAACCAGTTTCGGGACTGCTCTGGCGGTCTTGCGGCCAGAGATCCGGACAGTGAGGAAATCACCGCCGTTGGGTCAAGGCCGGTTACAGGAAACAAAGCTCCGCCATCCTCAGTGAGAGGTATTTATCGAACAAAGCACGCAGATCATGCAATCAGGTACTTCTATTTCTGAAATTCAAAAATTCCTACTAAGGGGGAAAGTACCTGTGCCGCCTGCACTTCGCAGGACACGCGCATGCAAGCAGGCACTTACTATGGTCTTGCGGCCATCCACATCCCTTAGCTGAGTTGCCAGCATAGGGAAAGCGGCGCTGTGGGTCAAGAGAAAACTGGGCTTAATCCCAGATGGGAATACCGAACTGAGAATGAGGGCCGTCTTGATTCGGAGCCTGCGAAGTCGTCTTCAGAACGCAGTTCACGTTAAAGAGCGGACTCGCGCAGCCTCTCTGTTAGACAATGACAGATATGGATAGGAATGCTCCCATACGCGTTGCCGTGGTTGGACTGGGAAATGTAGGCGCCACGCTCGGCTACGCACTGTTATTCAGCGGCCTCGCCGCCGAGATCGTATTGATCGACAAGAACCACGCCAAGGCCGAAGGCGAGGCGATGGATCTGAATCACGCCGTCCCCTTCGCTCACCCCACGCGCATTTGGGCCGGCGACTACCACGATTGCGCGGGCGCCACGGTAGTGGTCCTCGCCGCCGGCGCGCATCAAAAGCCAGGGGAGACACGGCTCGACCTGCTGCAGCGCAACGCCGACATTTTCGCGGAGATTGTGCCCCGGGTCGTCGAACACAATCGCGACTGCATTCTATTGATCGCGACCAATCCCGTTGACGTGCTGACGCGGATTTCGTTGCAACTTTCCGGCCTGCCGCGCGAGCGCGTCATCGGCTCGGGAACTATTCTCGACACCGCCCGGTTTCGCTATCTGCTCAGCCAGCATTTTGGCGTCGATCCACGCAGCGTCCACGCGTACATCATCGGCGAGCACGGCGACAGTGAGGTTCCGGTATGGTCGCTGGCCAACATTGCCGGGATGCGCCTGGAAGACTTCTGCGCCGCGCAAGGCCGCGGGTGCGATTGGCAGGATCTCCACTCGATCTTTGAGCAGACACGGGACGCGGCGTACCACATCATTTCGCGCAAGCAGGCTACCTATTATGCCGTAGCCGCGGGATTAATGCGCATCGTCGAAGCGATTTTGCGCGATCAAAACACGGTGTTGTCGGTTTCCAGTCTGGTAAGCGGGGAATATGGAATCTCGGACATCTGCCTGAGCCTTCCATCGATCGTCAATCGGCAAGGAATCCACAAGGTGCTGCACCTGCAGCTCAGCGCCGAAGAAGTGCGAAAGCTGCAGGAATCGGCGCGGGTCTTGGCCGATACCTTGCGCAGCGTCAACGTGATTATGTGAAGTTGGCGGACTTGGCGTCGCCTTTCAGGTGGCAACAGATCTCGACAGCGCCCCTGGGCTCGGTTTCGGCTTCAGGACGCTGCCGAATGCGTGAAAAGATGTCGAGCCCTTACCAGACGGTGAGCTTCACCGTGTCGGTCCACTCGTGATAGCCTTCGCCGCTGGCATCGTCGTCCAGCTGGAACTGCACTCCCATATTGTCGGACCAGCCCAGGTTCTTGGAGTGTTGAGTCACGTTCACGGGATAGCTGTGGCCGTCGACCACTAGCGTGACGTACGTATAGGTGTGGGCACTGGTGTTTGTTGTCATGTAAGACTGAATGTGATGCCACGTGCCGGGGCTGAACCCGGAGCAGGGAATGGAAGTGTGAACCCAGTGCCCGGTGGTTTCGTCCCAGGTGTCCCACACCGCTCCGCCACGGATGTTGCACTCGCTGCCGATCATGTAGTCATAGCCGTGCACGAATTGGAAGACGTCGAACTCGAGCGCCTGCGCAGCATGTTGCGAATTGTCGTCTATCTGGAAATAGAAATCCCACAGAAAATTGTGCACGTTGTCGTGGGCTCCGAGCTTCTGCCACCAGAGCGCGTTAGCCCAGACGCCGGAGTTGTAGAACTCGGTGCTGCTTCCGTCGCGGGAAGGTGGATTTTGATGTTGCGCCATCCAGTAACTGCCGCTACCGCTGCCACCCGCACAGCTGGAACTGTGACAATAGCTCCAACCGCCCCGGTCGTCGATGTTATTGAATACGATTGCATTGGAAGGTGGTGTGGGCAGGCTGGACGCCGCGGCAGCCAGCGACAAGGACAGACAGACAGCTACAAATAAAAGTGCACGCTGCATTAGAATTGCTCCTTTTTCGCTTTTAGGATTTTTCTTTCGGACTCAGGTGGCGAGGTCGCGGGTAACGACGTTCACTGGAGTATCTCGTCTGCGATGGAAAAGGCGAATAAGGAATTCCTCTTAGATGAAGCACCTAGTTTTACTGCGCGATTTTAAAGGGGACTAGGTATTTGCGGGTTGCTAAGCCCATGCAAACACAAGGCCAATGTTGTTAGGTGCGCATGGGGCGATTTCTAAGTCCCACAGCCTTAGAAACGCGATGCTAAGATTCCTTACGGGATGGTTA
This sequence comes from Terriglobales bacterium, assembly GCA_030043575.1. Classification (GTDB taxonomy): domain Bacteria; phylum Acidobacteriota; class Terriglobia; order Terriglobales; family Acidobacteriaceae; genus Bog-257. The sequence continues at coordinate 2,575 of JASHXK010000587.1, read as the reverse complement.
CCTTTGTCGTCCTCCGCATCGTAGCGGTGGTCCTGTTGATAGCGGCAAACGCGTTTTTCGTCGCCGCCGAATTTGCCCTGGTGAGCGTGCGTGAGACGCGAATCCAGCAGATGATCGCGGCACAGCGCATCGGCGCCCGCACCGTCCAAAAACTCCATCAAAAGCTCGATCATGTCCTCAACGCGGTGCAGTTCGGTGTCACCGTTTCCAGCCTTGCTCTGGGCTGGATTGGCGAAGCCTCGATTGCGCACATGCTGGAACCGCTGTTCATCCATTGGCCGTATTCGCACTTTTACGCTCACGCCGTAGCCGTGGTCCTGGCTTTTGTGCTGATGACCTACATGGTTGTCATCATGGGCGAGGTGGTTCCCAAATCAATTGCACTGCAGCGCACCGAGCGTGTTGCTCTCGCCGTCGCCGGTCCCATGGACTTCTTCATGACGGTGGCCGCTCCGTTTCTGGCGTTCATGACGGCCTCGACGCGCACGGTGCTGAAGGCTTTCGGCATGCGGCAGGTACGCGAGGCCGGCGTGCACTCACCGGAAGAGTTGAAGCTGATCATCTCGGCCAGCCGCCGGCTGGGGATATTGGGAGCGCCGGAAGAGGAACTGATTTTGCGTGCGCTCGATCTGGAAAATGTCACGGTGCGGGAGATCATGGTGCCACGGCCGGATATATTCTCGGTGCCGGGCAATCTGACCCTGGAGCAGGCCCTGCAGATCGTGGTGGACGAACAGCACTCGCGGGTTCCGGTCTATGATCCACAGCGCGGTCCGGAACACATTGTCGGCGTGCTCTACGCCAAGGATCTGATGCGTTGGCTACGCTATCGCGTCAATCGCACCGCTTCCGGGCGGCCAGTGTCCCGACCCAGCGGACTGGAGGTCCGCCACATCATGCGTGAGGTGCTGGTGACGCCTGAGACCAAACCCGTAACCGATCTGCTGCTTGAGTTCAAAGCCCGCAAACGACATCTGGCGGTCGTGGTGGACGAGTTCGGATCGACAGCGGGGCTGGTGACGGTTGAGGATGTGCTGGAGCAACTGGTGGGCGAGATTGAGGACGAGTTCGACGTCGCCGGACCATCGTTCAAGCCAGGCGCTCCCTCGATGTTGCTCGACGCGTCGTTGAACATTCGCGACCTGGAATCGCAATATCAAATTGTCCTGCCGCGCGACGAGGGTTTTGAAACGCTGGCTGGGTTCATTCTGGCAAAGCTGCAGCGAATCCCCAATCCTGGCGACAGCTTCGAATACGATGGTCGCCGGTACAGCGTGGCCGGCATGGACGGGCTGCGCGTGGAGAGCGTGAAAATCGAAACGGCGCAGCACGCGGCGAGTCCGGCGACCCCGGTGGCAGGTTAAGTGAAGCAGTTTCGAGTTTCAAGTTTTAAGAAACAGTTTCGAGTTTCAAACTTAGTTTCACATTTCGAGTTTCAAAACTGGTTTCGAGCTTTGTTAGATAGTTGGCAATCGCACCTCGCATCGGGCCAAGGGCGCAAGAATCGGAAGATTGTCATCACGACGAGGGCTTAAGCCCGAGGAGGGATCTGCTTTTCGTGCGCAGTGTCAATCCACTCCGCGGCAAAAGCAGATCTCTCGTCGACTTGGGTCTCCTCGTGATGACAACCTTCCGATTCGCGGTGGTTTTGAAACTTGAAATTCGAAACTAGAAACTGCCTTTCCGATGCTTCGTTACATTTCATCTCGCTTGCTCTACATGCTGCCTGTCATATGGCTGGTGGTTTCGGTCGTCTTTCTGCTGATTCACCTCGTCCCGGGTGATCCTATTCAGCAAATGTTAGGCGAAGGTGCGCCGGCAACCGACATTGTCGCGGCGCGCCATGCCTATGGGCTCGATGTTCCGCTGGGCCGGCAGTATGTGAATTACTGGCGCGGCATTGTACACGGCGACATGGGAAAGTCGCTGCGAATGAATCAGAACGTCGGGCGCATCATCGCGCAGGCGTATCCGGCGACGATGGAATTGACAGTGGCCGCACTGATTGTGGCGCTAGGGCTGTCGATTCCCGCAGGTGTCCGTTCCGCGCTGCGCCGCAATCGCTGGGACGATCGCGCGCTGAGCTTCGTTTCGCTGCTGGGATTGTCGTTTCCGAATTTCGCGCTGGGGCCAATTCTGATTTTGCTTTTCTCGATTGAACTGGGATGGCTGCCGGTATCAGGCTCGGGCTCGCTGACGCATCTGGTGCTGCCGGCGATCACCATGGGCGGAGCGTTGGCAGCGATTCTCACGCGCATGGTGCGCACCTCGATGCTGGAGGAGTTGGGGCAGGATTACATCCGCACCGCCCGTGCCAAGGGTCTGCCGGAACGAACCGTGGTCTATCGGCACGCCTTGCGTAACGCGATGATCCCGATTCTGACAGTCGTTGGATTGCAGTTTGGCGCGCTGCTAGCCGGTGCCATTGTCACCGAGACGATCTTCTCTTGGCCGGGCATTGGCCGGTTGACGATTACCGCGATCTCCAACCGCGATTATTATCTGGTGCAAGGCTGCATTTTGATGATCGGATTGACATACGTGCTGGTGAACTTCCTGACCGACCTGCTGTATT